>JBKBIS010000039.1:0-10254 GCA_046294145.1 Brevinematales bacterium
GGAAAAGTACCCCATTTTTTTCAACCGCTCGTTCATCGCGGCTGTTTCAATGAGGATCGGTATATTCCTTCCCGGTTTCACGGGAAGTTTCAAGTAGGGGACCTGGACCCCGAGAATTTCGGTGGTGGTATCTTTCTTTATCATGAATTCTATCATGTCCAAAAAAAGCGAAGAAGTATACAAGACCGTGAAAATCACCCCAAAACCAGCCCCTCTGGCTATTTTTATGCTTGATGATTTCCGTATCAATACAGCAGATATTGATGAACCCCGTTTTGTACGCGTAAAGATTAATCTGGCTTACAACCAGGGAAACAGGCAACTCCAGAATGAACTCGTAGAACGAAAGGTTCAGATTCGCGATGTGGTGCTCAGGATTTTAAATAGAAAGGAAAAACGGGATATCGATACAGTAGAAGGCAAAGAACGCCTCAAAGAGGAGATCAAAAAAGAAGTTAATAACATCCTCGTTAATGGTGAAATTGAGGATGTTTACTTTGACGAATTTGTGATATCATAAAAAGATAGAGGGATAGGCATGACAGAGATTCTTTCTCAAGATGAGATTGATGCGCTTCTCACAGCAGTATCCAGCGGAGAACCCCTTCCCACTGACATAGGCGGGACAGGAGCTGCTCCTGCGGCAACTCCTGTCAAACGAGACAAAAAACGTCTCAAGGTATATGACTTTCGCCGCCCCGACAAGTTCTCCAAGGACCAGATTCGTACTCTGCAAATGATGCACGAAACCTTTGCCCGTCTCACCACAACCTCTCTGTCAGCTCAGCTTCGCACGTTAGTGCATGTCCATGTGGTATCTGTGGACCAGCTCACCTATGAAGAGTTTACCCGTTCCATTCCGTCTCCTACTACGATGGGTATTGTGAATATGGATCCCCTCAAGGGCAATGCGGTAATGGAACTTGACCCCAGTATTACTTTTGCTATCATTGATCGTCTCTTCGGAGGCAAAGGGGAATCCCTCAAAACTAACCGTGAACTCACCGATATTGAGCTTTCTGTGATTGAAGGGATCCTTGTGCGTGTTCTTGGTAACCTCCGCGAATCGTGGGCAAACGTGATTGATCTGAGGCCCAGGCTTGGAAATATTGAAACTAATCCACAATTTGCTCAGGTGGTTCCACCGAATAGCATGGTGGTGCTTACCACCTTCGATACCAAGGTTGGGGATGTTGAAGGCATGATGAACTTCTGTATTCCCTACATCACTATTGAACCTATCATCTCCAAACTCTCTGCCCAGTACTGGTACTCCAGTATCCGCAAGGGTGTCTCTACCGAAAACCTTTCCCTTCTCAAAGAACAACTCGGTGAGGTTGAAGTAGAGGTTATTGCCAAGCTCGGTGAGACAGAACTCAAATTTGCTGAGATTGCTGCCATCAGAGAAGGAGATATTATCCGTCTCGATGAAACCATCAAAAATGATGCTGAGGTTATCATTGGTTCTGGACCAAAGTTTCGTGGAAAACCCGGGGTTTCCGGAAACAGGCGAGCTATCCAGATACGAGAGGTTCTTACCACCATTACCGAGGATGTTCTGCAGGATATACTCCTTGGTGCCGAGGATTAAGTTTTTGAGAAAAATACCGATAGATTTACAAACACAAAAGGAGGTTCTCTATGGGCGACGGAACCCTGTCCCAGGACGAAATTGATGCGCTCCTACAAGGCACAGATGAACTCATGACGGAGAGCCTCGGAAATGCCTCCACATCATTTGGTGTCTCCACACCAGGGGCAGGAGCCGTGGAAAGCCTCTCCGAAATGGATAAAAACGTCCTAGGTGAACTGATTCGTGAGATCGGAAACAGTCAGGCCAATGCTCTCTCTGCACTCACAGGAATCAATACAAACTTTGGTTCACCCTTCATTGATGTAGGTTCTCTCGAAAATCTCAAAAAAGACATCAAAGGCCGGGTTATCCAGGCCAAGGTCTCCATCACAGGTGGTATTGCTGGTGAATGGGTATATGTTGTTCCTGAAAAAAGTGTACTCACCATCACTAATATTCTCATTGGTCAGGAAAACAACACAGAAATAACTGACCTTGTTACCAATACCTTCGGGGAAGTCATTACCCAGATTACGGGAGCCTTGATTACAGTACTCTCAGAAAAACTCAACAAGCCCATCACGCCGGGATTTCCCAACATAGACCTTCTTGAGGACCCTGCTGCCATTTCCGTGGCTGGTGGACAGATGGTAGTACGTTTTAACTATGTCTTCAATATCCATGACCGGGGAAGTGCCAAGATCTTTGTCTTCCTCAGCGTCCCCATGGCACGAAGTATCATCAATGCGTATAATGCTGCCAAGGCTACCGCCGCTACTCAATTTGGTTCCGGCCCCCAGAGTCAGGTTGGTGGAATCCCTGTCAGGCCGGTTGGCTTTGAACCCCTCCAGCTCGGTGTGGCTTCTGAGGGAACAGGCAATATAGCCCTTCTCCTTGATGTCAGCATGAAGGTCTCGGTCGAACTGGGACGCACTCGTATGACAATTAAGGAAATCCTGGGCCTTGGGGAGGGTTCCATCATCGAACTGGATAAGCTTGCTGGTGAACCGGTGGATATTCTCGTAAACGACAAACTCATTGCTCAGGGTGAAGTAGTGGTGATTGACGAGAACTTTGCCGTCCGTGTCACCAAGATCGTGAGTCCGATGGAAAGACTTCTCGAAAACACAAGTAGTCGACATAGCTAAAAGCGACGGGGTGCTCTTTTCTGAAAGCACCCCAATTTTTTTATCCATCGATTTGCAAATGTTCCTCCTTTGCCTTATACTATTTTCCCAATGGAGAGGAGGTATAGGCTATGACTCTTGAAGTCATCTATCGTGGAGAAAAAACAACCATCACAACTTCTTCTTCTCACATAACAGCTAAAGATGTACTCATGGCTCTTAACCTTTCTCCTGTGTATGCTTTTGTTGTTACTGATGGAGAAGTGGTCAGTGAGGACACCTCCCTTTCTCCCTCGTCCACCATTGAGATTATCAATGCCATCTCAGGGGGATAAATGACACCACCCAAATGCACTATCTGCAAAACACAAAACACTGCCTTTCCCGTTCAGGTGCTTCTCCCCTCTTATAATCTCAAGCTGTGTCAAAAACATTTCCTTGAATGGATGGAAAAAAGAGTCTATGAAACAATTGAGAAGTATCGCATGTTCACCAAAAACGACAAAATCCTTGTAGCTGTTTCCGGAGGGAAAGATAGTTTAGGCCTATGGTTTCTTCTCTCTCAATTGGGCTATGAAGCCAATGGACTCTATATAGACCTTGGTATACCCAATTATTCCTCTGAATCAAAAACCTATGCCTGCCAGTTAGCCGCAAGAATAGGAAGAACCCTCCATATCGTAGATATAACAACAGAGCTTGCCCCTATCCCTGAGATGAAACAGTGGTCGAAAAAACCAGCCTGTTCTCTCTGTGGAACCATCAAGCGCTACTACATGAACCGTATAGCCAGAGAAAACGGCTACACTGTCCTTGCTACCGGCCACAACCTTGATGATGAAGCAGCAGTTCTCTGGAACAATGTGATGCACTGGAATATGGACTACCTTTCCAGACAGTATCCTGTTCTTCCCGCTGAAGGCCCATTTCTCAAGAAGGTCAAACCCCTCTGCCGCATCTCCGAAAAGGAAAGTGCCCTCTACACCATCTTCCACAAAATCCCCTACATCAAACCAGAATGTCCCTACAGTACCCACGCCTCCTCACTGGAAAACAAACGAATCCTTCAAAAGTTAGAAGAAGAGAAACCCGGAACCAAAATCACCTTCTACACAGGTTTTCTCAAAAACCTTGCCCCTCTTTTGCACAAAAACGAGAAAAGAGATATTTCTCTTGCTTTCTGCAGGATCTGTGGAGAACCCACCACCACAGAAATCTGTTCCATCTGCCAGCTCAAACAAAAGATGGGCAAAATTTAGAGAGGACTACCAAGAAGTTTATTGCCTTTGTGAATCGGAAGATAAATGGTAAAAGAAGTCCCCTCTCCCGGTTTTGACTGAATCTGGATATCTCCATCATGTTCTTTGATAATCTTGTAGGTAATGGTAAGACCCAAACCAGTTCCATAATCCTTGGTAGTATAATACGGCTCAAAAATTTTCTGAAGCTGATCAGGAGCAATCCCACACCCTGTATCAGCAATCTCAATAGCCGTAGCGTCCCGAATGGTATCATACCACGTTCGCACCTTCAGAACCTTAAGAGAACTCTTTTCCATGGCCTCAATAGCATTTTTCACCAGATTGAGAATCGCCTGTTTGAGATAGTCCTTATCAATAAAATTTTTAGGCATCTGCTGATATTCTTCACGAAGAACAATTTGCTTCTCTTCTAATTCTGGTTTCAAAAGGTGAAGCGTCTCCTGCAAAAAGAGATTTATATCCTCAAAACTGAGTTTGAGTTGTCTTGTCCTTGCTGCCAAAAGAAAATCATTCACAATCTGCGTGAGTCTTTTGGTTTCATCCGAGATAGTTTTGATGTATTGAGAGAGATTTTCATCCAAACACACTAAGTTTTTCTGAACCGCCCGCTGAATGAGTTGTGTATGAAGATCTATAGCCGTGAGAGGATTTTTAATCTCATGAGCTATACCAGCTGCCAGTGTATTCAGAGCCGCCAGAGATTCAATATTTTTCAATTGAAACTGAAGCTTTTTATTTTCAGTTTGATCCATAATCTTGTAAAGAATAACATCATCAGCCACGGTACGTTTCTCCACAAGATAATACTTTGGCTCCTGCTGCATCAAAGTAAACTCCTTGCGAATATCCTCTTCAGCAAACAAAAGCCTCAAGATATGCCAGAGAGTACGATTAACCACAAACTTCTCCATTTCCGCCATAGTTCCATACTGCTTATTCTTGTACCCTAACATAACCTTGGCCACATTATTCATCACTACCACCCTTTCTCCAGAAACAATGATAATCCCCTCATCCAGTGCCTCAAAGACAAGTTGCAGGATCTTCTGCTTCTGCTGAAGACTCTCAATGAGATTTTTGAGTCCATTCCTATCCAGATGATCAAGTCTATCCATAATCTTTTCAAAAAAACGCTCTTGCTCTCTCATAAACCCCTCACAGAAACTGGCATTTTGTCGATAGATATAGTATAATGGATTTGAGAAGTTTTGCAAAATAAGAGAGGATTCCTATGATCAAACGCGTACCAAAAGAAAAGGTTGAGGCTTTCAATGCGGTTGTCACAGACCTCAAAGATCAAGTAGATGCCATTCTCAAAAAGGCAAAGAAATTTGAGAGCGAAGGACTCCGCGCCAATACCCCCGAAGGATACTACAAACGCGTGATTGCTGCCAATCTCTACCTTGACAGTGTAAACCTTTATTGCAAAATGAATGACTACAGCATCCAGATCAAAGATGTCAAAAGCGATCTTTACCTCACCAACGCCAGAAAAAACGTCTATCAAGCCATCAAGCTCCTCGAATCCATCGTATCCGGACACCTCGACCTTGGCCTGACAGAAAATGCCGATAAATTAGCTTCCCTTTCTGAACTCACTCCACCAAGGCTTCTTCACCTTTTCAAAAAGATAGAATTCTCTCTTGCCCTTGTCGAAAAAGAAGAGGGCGAAAACTCAAAAGTGAAATGGAACTTTGTCGAGATGTATGGGAATCTGGCCATCGTTATCAAAAATTTTATCAACTTCAAGGTATATGCGGCGGCTATGAACGATCCACGCATCCCTTATTACAACGAAATACGAGAACTTCTTCAATACTGCAAAAACATGCTTGAGCAAAGTGCTCAAAAATACCGTACCAAATACGAACTCAGCTCTCCACAGGACTCCATAGATATGAACAAAGCCATCAATCTCATGGAAGCACTCATGAAAATCCATAACATCCTCGGCGAAAACGAACAGATGGGAGAAGTGAGAAAGACTGTCGAAAAATGGCGAGAAAAACTCGAGCTTGACCTCAAGCGTCGCGAAGAAGAAGCCAAGAAAAAACAACGAGAAAAAGGACGATAGTTAGTCTGGATAGGCTCAAATTCCTTTTCAGTAAATATCCCTAAAACTTGACCCCACCAGACTTTTGTGCTATAATAATAACATTCTACGGGGGCGTAAAAGAGGAGTATACTCATGAAATATTCCAATGTAGAACTTATTATCCTGCATCTCATCTACGAAAAAAAATCTCTGTCTGGTTATGAAATCAACCGTCTGGTAGAAGAAAGGGGATATCGAAACTGGGCTGAAATTGGCACCTCTTCTATTTACATTGGACTTGAAAAACTCGAAAACAAGGGGCTGGTCGTATCTTCACTTGACACTCAGAAACAGGGCAAAGGACCACTTCCCAAGAAGTATACCCTCACACCTGATGGAGAAAAAACCCTCCTTGAGGAGATGAGAAAGGCTCTCAGCGGCGAAGCTGACATACCGGGCCGATTTACGATTGGGCTTTCTGGCCTCATTCTTTTTTCCATTGAGGAATCCATCGTCTACTTAGGACAAAAAAAAGAGTCCCTCAACAAACAAATCGCAAGCCAGAAGGACCAATGGGAAGCCATAGGTGGCCAGAAAGCACCTTTTCACGTCTGGGCCCTCTTTCGTCATACCACCTATATGCTTGAAAAAGAGCTTGAATTCGTAGATCAACTCATCACAGACCTCAAAAACCTGCTTTGATTTTTGGGTCCCTTTACCGCAACTCCTCCTCAGCCATACTCACCACCGATGAAGCAGGACTCTCTGCTTTCCACACCTCACGGAAAAAGACCCTGGAAAACACCATTGCCAATACCACTACCGTTACCGTAAGCCCTAACCACGCTCCTATCACTCCCCATCCAAAGAGAAATGTGCCTACCCATGCCAGAGGAAGCCAGAGAAGATAATCTAAAAAGAGAGAAACATTGCGGATGAGGGCTGTCTTACCCAAACCCTCCAGACCAGCCCTATAGGTAATAAAAAGGGCATCCGCAATCTGATAAAGGGCCATAAAACGCAGAAGTTTTGTGCTGGACTCCACAAGAGTCCTATCCTGAGAAACAAGACCAACAAGAACCCCGGGGAAAAACCAGTAGACTATCCCGATAACCCCCATAATAAAAGCATTGATCTCTGCCCCCTTTTTCACCACCCGACAGGCCTCTTCTGGTTTTTTCTGGCCAATAAAAAAACTCACTTGCTGAGTAATCACATTAGCAATAGCTATGCCTAAAAGAAGAGAGATATCTTTGATTTTCAGGGCTATCTCATGTGTAGCTACCGCCATCGTACCCAATTTTGCAATCATAGTCACAAAAAGAGTCCATGCCACAATTTCTATCAGGTAGGTCATGCCCATAGGCCAACCAACAATGGCAAATTGTTTCACAAATGTCCAGGAAAACACATCCCCCTTTTCTCCACTCACCAGCGACTTCCACCCAAAAGACACCATAAGCACCACGTTCACCAGCTGAGCCAAAAGAGTAGCAAGAGCCGCCCCAGCCACACCCATAACCGGAAAAGGACCTACACCAAAGATAAGCAACCAGTTACCCACAATATTAATAGCCACCACAATATAAGAAAAAATAGCCACAAGTGTATTTTTTTCCAGGGCAAGAAAAACCCTGTACCACAAAAGAGATAGCGTCCAGAAAAACCCCCCTGCTACCCGAATCAGAAGATACTCTCTCGCAAGACGAAGAACCGCTTCATCTGAACTCATAGTCCCCAGATACCAGGAAAGAAAAGGAAAAGAGACGAAAACCAGCCCCCCAAGCAAAAAAGAAACTAAAGAAAGCGTTTCAACCGCAGATCGAAGTTTCGTTGTAGCCTTCTGTGCCACAAGTGCCGGGAGAATGATAAGAGCCGCTCCCAGAAAACCCTCAAGCGGAGCAATAAGAAAGAAAAAAAGCGTATTGGCAAGCCCCACCGCTGCCAGAGCCTCCTGTCCCAATCTCCCCACCATAATCACATCCACGATACCAAGCACATGAAAGGCAAGAAATCCCACCATTACAGGAAGAGCAAGCTGCAAAAGCCTTTTGTACTCCTTCCAGGAAAGTTCGAACGTCATACCTCCTCCTGTGTCCGCCACTGGCGAACATACTCCCTGGCCACCTCATAAGAATATCCCCGCCTCATGAGAAGAGACACCAGATACTTATCATCTTTTCCTGATTTAGCCTTTCTGGAAAGAAGTGAAAACACCACCTCTCTCTCATCATACACCACACCAGCAAGAGCCTCTTCTATTACCTCCTCGCCAATACCCTTCTGTCTAAGTTCCCGGCGAATAGACGAAAGAGAAAGCCCACGAGTTCTCATTCTCTCTTCAGTCCATTCTTTAGCCAAACGAAGATCATCAAACCACCCTTCTTTTTCAAGTTCAATAAGCGTTTCCCGGATAACATCCTCATGTATATGATCCCTCACCAGACGCCTTCTAACCTCTTCTCGAGATCGTGGGCGATACTTCAAATAACGAATGGCCACACTTCTTGCTTTCTGGTAGTCTTCACCCATGAAGTCTCCCCTTGAGTTGTTCCCACAAAAGATCCACATCTCCTTCAACCAGAATAGAACGCCTGAGAAAAGTATCAATAAAACCTTCCTCAAGCATTATATCCAGTTGCTTCAAAAAACCATCAAAAAATCCACGAAAATTCAAAATAGCAATCTCTCCACGATAAAGGTTAAGCTTCTTCCAGGAAATAGCCTGACTCAATTCCTCCAGTGTTCCCACTCCCCCAGGAATAGCAATAACAGCCTTAGACAGGGCCAACATCTGGCGTTTCCTCTCATCAATATCCTGCGTGATCCGAAGTTCAGAAAGAGAAGGATAAGCAATTTCTATATGCTGAAGAAACTCGGGAAGAATACCTATCACCTTCCCGTTTTTCTTCACGACGGTTTCTGCCAGACGTCCCATAAGACCAACAGAAGTCCCCCCATATACAAGCCCCACTCCATCTCTCACAAGACGTTCTCCCAATTCCTCGGCTATTTTCACATACATTGGATCCTTGCCAAGTTGCGAACCACAAAACACAGTCACATAATACATGTTCTCCTCCATTTTTCCTGTCTATCGTTTTGAAAAAACTTCCTTTTATCTCTGGCAAGAGTATAACATCTCACAGAAAAAAGACGCAAGAGAAAACCCTCCCGCGTCTTTTCTGCTATTCCCTAAATAAAGAGATTGGTGTCTGCTCTTTCTGCAGTTTCGAGATAGGTAGCTACACCTCCCACCTCAACTCCATCAATCAGCTCTTCACGACGAATACCCATGAGATCCATAGACATCTGACAGGCAATAAGCCTTGCTCCACCTGCAAGGGCATTCTGAATCATGGTTTCAAGAGCATCAACACGTTTTTTCCTCATCAAAAAGCGAATCATAAGAGGCCCCATACCTAGCATATTCATTCTCGAAAGGGGCAGTCTGGTACTTCCCCGAGGAAGCATCCATCCAAACATCTTTTCAATCAGGTTTTTCTTGATCCCTCGCACCTTTTTCCGCTTCCTGAGAACCGTGAGTCCCCAGAAGGTGAAGAACATGGTCACCTTTCGCCCCATAGCCAGAGCCCCATTGGCAATAATAAAGCTTGCTATAGCCCTGTCAAGATCGCCATCAAAAACGATAATGGTCTTTTCATTGCCTGTAGAGATTATTCGATTCCCCTGATCGGCTTCCTGTCCCTTCACAATCACCGCATGGACAATACCCTTTTCAAAAGAAAGGCTCTCTATTCTATTTCCCGTTACCTTCGCCCAGGACCCTACGTCATTATAAAACCCGGGATCACTAGCAGTCACCTCAAGTACATCCCCTTGCCTCAGTTTGTCAATCTCCTGTTTCACCCGAGAAATAGGACCAGGACACTGGAGTCCACAAACATCCAATTTCACCGTTTTGGCTGGCAGGGAGATCCCAAGAGGTTTGGCCCGAACTCCTGTATCCACCTCTTCTTCAAAATGAACATTAGTTGATGACTGTTTTTTCATCACAGTACTATAAGTGATATACCCACCACTGAGATTATAGACCTCTTTCCAGCCATGTTGCATGAGAATACGAGCGGCAATATAACCACGTAATCCCACACGACAGTACACCACAATTTTCTTATTCTTCGGTATCTCAGAAAGTCTGTCTCTCAAATTGTCTACAGGAATATTCAACGCCCCCGGAATGGCACCAGATGCCACTTCCTGTGGAGTACGAACATCCAGAATCAGGGCATTCTC
>JBKBIS010000003.1:0-20081 GCA_046294145.1 Brevinematales bacterium
GGTCATGACCAGGGGATCGGCTAAAATATTCTTTTTGTCTATTCCTGCTTTGTTTGTTGCTTCAACAATGCGTCTCATGAGAGCCACTCGTTTTTCTGCTTTGTCTGGAATACCATGCTCATCAATAGGAAGAGCCACAAAGGCTGCTCCATAACGCTTCACATGTGGCAGAAGAGCAAGTCTCTCTGGTTCTGCGGTGAGAGAGTTCAAAAGGGGTTTCCCAGGGTAGATTTGCATTCCCTGAATAGCGGCGGAAGGAGAAGAGGTATCAATTGCTAATGGTATCCTGACCACTGTAGAAAGGAGATTGATGGCATTTTCCATCAAGGTGGCCTCATTGGCTTGAGGGATACCCATATTTACATCAAGCACATGTGCCCCGCTCTGTTGCTGTTTGAGAGCTTCTTCACGTACAAGAGCAAACTTGCCCGACAGAATATCTTCCACAAGGGTCTTGCGTGCGGTGGGATTGATACGCTCTCCAATAATGGTAAAGGGAAGATCGTGTCCTATTCTATGAAACTCAAAACGACTGGAAAGCTTAAGGAAATTTACTTCTCGTTTCTGGTAGCGAAGGTGAGGTTTTTCTTTTTGACTTCTTTCAATGAGAAGTTTGATGTATTCTGGAGTTGTTCCACAGCATCCTCCGATAACGCAGGCTCCATGTTCAAGCATATGCAGGGCTGTTTCCACATAACTCTGTGGTGTTTCACTATAGTGTGTATGGCCATCCACGAAATGTGGAAGACCAGCATTGGCTTGAACAATGATAGGTATCTCAAACAGATGCCCCACTCGCTCCATGATGGAGAGCATCTCCTTTGGGCCTGTCCCACAGTTCATTCCCATGATATCAACGCCAAGAGCCTCAAGGGTGGTAAAGGCAGACTCCGGGCTTGTTCCTGTGACCATGCGGCCATCCGATTCAAAGGTTACACTGGCAATAATTGGAAGATCACATACTTCTCTTGCAGCAAGAATACCTGCTTTGAGTTCTAAGATGTCGATATGCGTTTCAAAAAAGAGTGCATCCGCACCAGCATTGGCCAGAGCTACAATCTGTTCCTTGTAGATATCCATCATTTCTTCAAAGGAAATATCCCCCAGTGGCTTCACGAAGTGCCCTGTAGGTCCAATATCAGCCGCCACAATAGCACGTCCTTGTGAAGCTTCTTTGGCATTTTTTACTCCGGCTGCATTGAGTTCTTCTAACCGGTGGGCAAGCCCATAGCTTTCGAGTTTGATTCTGTTTCCCCCTAACGTATTGGTAATTACAAGATCACTTCCTGCTTCAATGTAGGCCCGGTGCACACTCTGAACAATATCTGGCTTTGTTACATTCCAGAGTTCGGGACAGTCTTCTCCCTTCAAGCCGTACTGTTGAAGGAAAACTCCCATCGAGCCATCGCTGTAAGCCACTCCATGTGTGGCCTTCTCAAGAAAATCCTCCCATGTCATATACCCTCCAGAAACACAAGAATATCCTGATATATCTCTAATCGATTTCTTTCCATTAAAAGATGGTGGTTGCCAGCGTAGAGTTTGACTTCTAAGGATGGAAATAGTCCCTGAAGAACGGGAAGATTGTATTTCCAGTCTACTACGCTATCTTCTTTTCCCTGTACCATCAGCACGGGAAATGTTCCAAAGGAAGGATACAGAATAACCCTTTCTTGCCAGTTTCTTGTGGCTCGAAGCCAGGAGAGATGGACTCTTTTCTCCTGGAGGGGGTCCTTCTTGTAAATAAAATCCAGAAAATCCTTATCTGAGGTAGTTTTATTCTGAGAACGAGGGATCTCTGTCAAAATGCTTCCAAATATATTGTAGCCCATGAGAACCATATTCCAGTTGACAAGCCGTACAAGTGGGGAAACAAGCACCAGTTTTTCCACTCTTTTTTCCTTTCTATGCCTGTGAAGGTACTCAATCCAGACTGAACAACCTGTACTGAAGCCTATGGCTACAAAACGATGAGGGATAGCCACTCTTTCAAGGACACTCTCAAGAGCCTCGGCATACTCAGAAAAATCTTCTATTGCTGTACGAAGTCCACTTGAAAGTCCATGTCCCGGCAAATCCATTGCCACAATGGAATACCCTTGAGAAAGAAAAAATTCATAGAAAGCCCCATAATTTGCCAGGTGATCAAGATACCCATGCAAAAAGACAATAGTTTTATGAGACTTTTTTGGAGAAAAAGTGAGTACAAATACCGTATTTGTACGTTGCCAAGAAATCACATAACTTTGGATGTTTATTTCTTCCCACGACAGATGGTAAAACTGAATATAGTCATGTAAAATCTCTCTCGTATTGGTTTTTCCATTGGCCTGAAAGGCAAGATTTGTCCACCTGGTATAGGTATTTGTTTCTGCATACCCGAGTCCAACAAAGAGGAAAAGAACCCATACGACTATTTTCATTGATTCTCCTGACAGTGTTTTGACATAAGATAACGAGTATCTCCATATTTTTCAAGAAGAGAGTAGATACTTCCCTCTGAGATCCCTATCTGGGTTATCTGGTCAAGCCATTTGTCCTTGTCGCTATATTTGATGCGGCTTGATGGATTAAAGTAAGCTATAGCATTCTCTACTGTGAGAATAAAAGGAGGTAAGCCATCCCCTACCAGAAGATAATTCAGCACAATATTCCCGGTACGATGGTTGCCCTCGATGAAGAGCTGGGGTTGGCTGAGAGCGAGGGTATAGAACTGGGCTGCCCTGCGAAGAGGGGAGAGTTTTTTACCTTTTTCCTTGTACCACTTGAGAATTCTTCCAATTCTTTTCTGAAACCTTTCCCTGGTACTGAGGATATGTTGATGAAACTCAAACCGTTTTGCCGGGTCCTTTCCACAAAGCACAATATGATTGAGTTCAAGGATGGCGTATACTCCAGCCGGATTAAAAAGGTCTATGTCCTGCACAAGAAGGATATTGAGATACTCATACGCCAGAAGAATATGCTCCACAATTTCTAACGTCATCGGTTCACGTTTTGTTTCAAGTTTGGCATTGATTTCGTCAAAGTGATAGTAGACCTGAAGGAGACTTTCTCGGATAACAGAAAGATTAAAAAGACATCCCTTCTTCATCGTGGAGTAAGTCTCTCTCGAATATAGCCATTGTTGGGATTGATGGAAAGTCCTTTTTCCCACATGAGACGGGCATCTGTTGGTCTTTTCAAAGCTTCATATACCATTCCGATGTGGTAATAGATCTCATCAATCCCTTCAAAGGTCTCGCCGCTGTCCAATTTCAATAAAATCCAGGCAAAGACCTCTAATGCCTTGTCATATTCCCCTTTCTGGTAGTAAACCCATCCAAGTGTATCTTTGTACGCAATATTCTCTGGTTCCTCTTCAAGGGCTTTTTGAACATAGAGAAGAGCCCTGTCAAGAGAGACCTTTTTGAGAGCATAGACGTAGGCAAGAAGATTATAACTTGAGGCAGACGGTTCAAGTGCGAGAGAGGTTTCAAGTGCTGTAATAGCCTCATCAAGTCGTTGTAAGAGAAAAAGAGAATTCCCAAGGGAGTAATTTACTGCTGCCGTATTTGAGTATTCTTTTGCCTTTTTGAAGGCTTCGATGGCCTGCAGTTGAAGATTTTTCTGTTGAGCTATCAGACCACTATAGTACCAGAAGCGATAGTTTTGTTCGGGTGTTTTTGCAAGCTTTTGTGCCTGATTGTACGAAAGTTGGGATCTATAGGTGTTAGTAGTTCGAATATAGAGAAAAGCGAGTGCCAAATAGAGATCAAAGCCTTTTTCTTTTATCTTGTCTTCTGAGGCTTCACTGAGATACTGTTCATAACGTTTGATAGCTTCTCCGTAGTTTCCTTTTTCTTCATATAAAGAAGCCAGTGTGAGGAGAGCCTCAAGGCGGATGTCCTTTTCCTTTTCAAGGGGAGTAATATACTGAATGGCTAGGTCGGTTTTGTTCACCTGATAGGCATAATAGCCCAGAAGAAAAAGCATTTCTCTTTTCGTTTTGGTATCTCCTATGGCTTCCGCAGATTTAAGCTTCAGATAGTTTGCATAAAAAATACGGGAAGGATCGGGTTGGTATTCTTTGATGAGATCATTGAGGAGAGTAATAACTTCCCTGTATTTTTTTTGACCATAGAGACGATAGGCTCTGGCTAAAGGAGCATCTGTCTCATAGGCTATGGACAAACGTTCCCAATCTTTCAGCCCTAAAAAAAACGAGGTTTGAATACGAATAAGCGCCACATCTGAACTGTAGAAGAGTTCAGGGATGTTTTTTACAATATCGTAGGCCTTTTGCATCTCAAGAAGTTGCTGGTATCCAAAAGCCAGATATTTATCAAGGTTATAGTCTTGATCAAATAAGCTTTTGGCTTTTTCGAGAAGTGCTACTCCATCTCTATAATTTTCTTTTCTCAGTTCAATCAGTCCTAAAAGAAAATAACTTTGGTATACAGGCTGACGGGAAGACTCATCATCCTGTCCTCTGGCGATTACCTTCCAGAAAAATTCAGCAGCCTTTTCGAAGTGCTGTTGATTATAGAGAAGATAACCTTTATAGAAGTTTCCGAGAACATTTTCGGGATCGATAATGAGAAGTTGAGAGAGTCCTTTCTCAAAGTCAGCCCACTGACCAAGGGCTTTTTTTACATCAAGGTAGCCATAAAGAACCTCACGATTGGTGGCATAGTTGGTATAAGCAAGATCGGCAAGATAATCTACCAGAGAAAGAAGTTTTTCAGTTGGTATCAGTGTATATTGCTTTTGTTGCAAAAGGTTTACACTGATAGAGAGAATCATTTGGAAACTATGGGGATTATGATAACCATTTTCAGCCAGTTGTCCCAGAACAAGGAGTGCTTCCTCTCTTTTTCCTTCGTAGGCCAGAGAAACACCATACACATATTGAGCCTCAATTTGACTTGATAAAAGATTCTGAGAGAAATCTGTTATTTGCGAATATCCCATGGCTATTCCGAGAAAGATCCATATCCATACGATTTTTGTCATATCAACTCCTTCGATTATGAACTATACAAAAGGGATAGAGCATTCAATACACTTCCAAGAACCATATCCACAACAAAAGAGAAAAAGGGTGAATTTATAAACAAAATGATCAGAATAATACCTAATGGGAAAAGATATGGTTCTATTTTCTTCTGCCATGTAGCGGGCAGAAAACTCAAAAACACACGAAAGCCATCTAAAGGTGGGATGGGAAGCAGATTGAAAAAAGCCAGAAAGAGATTGACGGTAATAAGTTGAAACAAAAGATTCACGGGAAAAACGAAAGTAATTCCTACCAGGACAGCGGCCACGAGAATATTCATGATAATCCCGGCAAGCGAGACGGTGAGATTTCCCCATCGCCAGCTTCGAAACTTGTAGGGATTGATGGGCACAGCTTTTGCCCACCCAAAGACACTTCCATTTGTCAGATACATCAGAAGAGGGACAAGCACTGTTCCTACAGGATCGATATGGGCCACTGGAGAAAAAGAAAGCCTGTTGTTTTGTCTGGCCGTATCATCACCCCACCAGAGAGCCACTAACCCATGGGCTATCTCATGGAGAATAATAGAATACAATACGCCGCCAGCAAACAGAATTCCCGAAACAATAGACCAGAGAGAAAAATCTTTCATATGTACTCCATTCTCTTGCTAAAAATATACAGCAAAAGAAGAGAAAAAGCAAAAAAGCCTCTCTTCTGAGAAGCGTTTCTCATTCTTATTAACAAGGGGGCCCATGATATGCCTTATCATGGGCCAGGTTGATATCCTCTTGGAATACCTTAGTGGCTTAATACCTGTAATGTTCTGGTTTATATGGTCCCTCCACAGGTACACCAATATAAGCTGCTTGTTTTTGGGTGAGTGTGGTTAGTTTCACGCCAATTTTCTCAAGGTGTAAGCGAGCCACCTCCTCGTCGAGGTGTTTGGGAAGCCGATAGACCTTTTTATCATAGGTCTTCCAGTTTCTGGCAAGATCTATCTGAGCAAGGGTTTGATTGGAGAAAGAGTTGGACATAACAAAAGATGGATGGCCCGTGGCACACCCAAGATTGACAAGCCTTCCTTCAGCTAGAAGATAAATCACATGTCCATCGGGGAAAATATACTTGTCATACTGGGGTTTGATAGTGATACGCTTGATGCCAGGATAGTTATTGAGTGCATCTACCTGGATTTCATCGTCAAAATGCCCGATGTTGCAGACAATGGCTTCTGACTTCATCTTTTCCATGTGTTCAATGCGAATCACGTCGCAGTTACCCGTGGCGGTAATATAGATGTCGGCTATACCCAGGGTATCTTCTACTGTGGTGACCTGATATCCTTCCATAGCCGCCTGAAGGGCATTGATTGGGTCTATTTCGGTGACAATGACCCTTGCTCCCATACCACGAAGGGCCTGGGCACACCCCTTTCCCACGTCGCCATAGCCACATACTACGGCTACCTTTCCGGCAATCATCACGTCGGTGGCACGTTTGATGCCATCAATGAGAGATTCACGGCACCCATAAAGGTTATCAAACTTGGATTTGGTGACGGAATCATTCACATTGATGGCAGGAACAAGGAGTTCCCCCTTTGTCTGCATCTGATAGAGACGATGAACACCGGTGGTTGTCTCTTCCGAAATACCATGCCAGTCTTTGACAACCTCATGCCAGAAGCCAGGACGCTCTTTTTGAACCTCTTTGAGAAGACTGAGGATAATAGCCTCTTCTTTGCTTTCTGGGTTTTTGTCAAGAAGTTTGGGATCTTTTTCCGCATAGTACCCTTTGTGAATGAGAAGCGTGGCATCTCCTCCGTCATCCACGACCTGATTTGGCCCCTTTCCACCGGGGAAAGAGAGTGCCTGAAGTGTACACCACCAGTATTCCTCAAGTGTTTCTCCCTTCCAGGCAAACACGGGAATACCGGCCTTGGCAATGGCTGCAGCTGCATGATCCTGTGTCGAAAAGATATTGCAGCTTGCCCATCTGATATCAGCCCCAAGTTTTGCCAATGTTTCAATCAGAACAGCTGTCTGTATGGTCATGTGCAGTGAGCCAGTGATTCTTACTCCTTTTAAGGGCTGGGATGGGGCATATTTTTCGCGAATAGCCATAAGTCCCGGCATCTCCTGTTCAGCAACCTCGATCTCCATACGGCCCCAATCGGCAAGACCAATATCCTTCACCTTGTATTCCATGGTATCCTCCTTTAGGATAATTTTTCAAATAGAGGGGGTAAATAGGTGCTGATGTCAACCCGTATGGGCATGAGATAGAGTGCATACCCTTTTTGTCTCATAACCCTTTCCAATACAAAACGAGCCCAGGTGATATTTCCTTCTAAAGAGATATCATACCCCTTCCCAATCGGGACATGATTTTTTTCTTGCCAGTAGGCAAGGCTTTTCTCCGTAAGAATGGGGCTTATCCCCCACCACACAGAAAGCCCCTGGCAGTGTGTCATATACTCCTCAAGAATACCCTTCTCAAAAAAGGGCTGGGTGAGAAAAGCTTGAGCACCAGCCTTGAGTTTCTGTTCTACGTATTTCATTTCTTCAGATAGGGAATGGCGATAGGGATCAATGGCAGCATAGAGCATCAGAGAAGAATCCAACTGGCGAAAAGCCGAAAGCATTTCGAGAGAGGTCATGCCCTTATTTTCTTCATCGCTTTTTTGATCTCCTTGAATTACCAGAATCTGTGATATTTTATAAGATTTCAGGGTATGATAAAAATCTTCCATCTGTTCTGGTTTTACATCACATGCCCGTACATGAACAATAACGGGATAAATTCCCTCTACCCAGCTTGAGGCTTCCCAGCTTCTTGTTTCCAGTCTTGTGAGATCGGGTATATTGATATGGGTAATGGCAGAGATATGTTCTTTTGCCCAGCGCACCTCTGAAACAAAGCTTTCTCTCATGCGTGGAACAAGTTCAAGAGAAATTGGCATCGCATCCTCCTCTGTCTTTTCTCATCAAAAGACCAAATAACTTCATATTGGATTTTATCAGGGTATGATATTCCTCTCGTACAACACAAAAACCAAAATTTCCAAGCAATTTTATGATATCTTCCACAGCAAATCCCATCCAGTAATCATGATACACCTCTCGAAGCTTTTCCTCCTGATGAGGGAGAAAATCGACAATAGCTACATATCCTCCATCCTTGAGTACTCGTGCCATCTCATTTGCCCAGAGAGTAAGATTTGGCAGGTGGTGAAGGGTGAGATTGAGAATAACAAGGTCCATTTCCGCATCCTTGAGGGGAAGATCTTCAATATCCCCTTGCCGAAATTCTACCCTTGGTTCTTCGAGGAAACGTTGTCTTGCTAAAGAAAGCATCTCTATGGACTGATCCACGCCAATAACCCTTTCTGCCACAGAGAGAAGAATGGGTAGTCCTTCACCACTTCCACAACCCAGATCCGCACAGCGACGTATACCTGAAAGTCCCTCCAGAAGTGGTTTCATGAGGTCTATGTTGCCTAAAAGTTCTTTTCGGAGGGTATTCCACCGAGAGGCAATATCATCAAAAAACCTCTGGGTAGCTCTTTTCTTTTTTTCTTCCCACTCTCTGGCTTTCTTAAGATCCTGTTCATAGAGAGGGCCTGTCAGTTCTTCTTTGATGAGGGAAAGCCATTTTTCCTTCTTCCATATGTCTGAGAGGCGATAGTATGCCCAGAGCCCCTGCCGTCTTACAGAAACGAGATCAGCCTCAGACAAAATACCCAAATGCCTGGAAATACGAGATTGTCCCATTTGAAGGATATGGACAATATCATTCACGCTCCACTCGTGGAGAGCAAGAAGTTTGACAATCCGAAGACGAGTCTCATCCGAAAGAGCCTTGATCCATTTGAGCTCAATCATTATATTGATATATCCAAATATAGTTATACAATATTGTAACCTATTTCTGGAAATTTTGCAAGCAAAAAACACGATCTAATAGTGATGTTGTCTCTGGGAATGGGGTAGAGGAGTTTTTTATGGCTTTTAGGGCTTATCTTATAGTCCTTCAGTTCCAATTCTGTTGCGAGAGAAGATGGTATTTTAAATAAATTTTAAGAAAGGAAAGTTTTTCTCTTGACAAAGATATTTTTTTGTCTTATAATACCTACAAAACATATAGGAAAATCCTAAATTTGAGGAGAAGCTTATGAAGCTCTCTACCAAAAGCCGATATGGGCTTCGTCTTCTTTTTCGGTTAGCAACGTCGGAAAAAGAGATTGTTCCTCTCAGTGAGATAGCGGAAAAAGAAGCTATTTCTGAAAAATATCTGGAACACATCATCAATCGTTTGAAGGTTGCTGGTATTGTTCAGGCTCAGCGTGGCATCAAAGGTGGTTATATACTGGCGAAAAATCCGTCAGAGATATCTCTTTTAGAGGTTGTTGAGACCCTTGAGGGACCACTGGCGCTTGTTGATTGTGTAAGGAAAAGAACATGTCCAAGAATGGCTTTGTGTCCAACTCAATGGGTATGGGATAGGCTTTCGACCGTCATTCAGCAGGAGTTATCTCGTATCACCCTTGAGGATATGATTCAGCGATACAGAGAATCTATGGCACATACTTACGAGATATAGGAGGGTAATCATGATTGCAAATAATATCACAGAACTTATTGGGAAAACTCCACTTATTCGTTTGTCTCGGATGTGTAGTGAGGCGGATATTCTGCTGAAGGCGGAGTTTTTTAATCCTCTTTCTAGTGTGAAAGATCGCATAGGACTTTCTATGATTGAGGCTTCAGAGAGGGAGGGTAAATTGAAGCCCGGTAGTGTGATTATTGAGCCTACCAGTGGGAACACAGGAATTGCTCTGGCTTTTATTGCGGCTCAACGAGGGTATAGGCTTATTCTTGTGATGCCTGATACTATGAGTGTGGAAAGGCGAAAGCTTCTCAAGATCTTTGGAGCGGAGTTGGTGCTTACTCCCGGTGCTGAGGGAATGAAAGGAGCTGTTAACAAGGCTTATGAATTGGCAGAGAAATATTCGGGAAGTGTTATTCTTCAACAGTTTGAAAATCCAGCCAATCCGGAGATTCATAGACGGACTACAGCTGAGGAAATCTGGCAGGATACAGGAGGAAAGGTAGATATTTTTGTGGCAGCGGTGGGTACTGGTGGCACTCTTACGGGAGTCGGGGAAGTTCTCAAAGCAAGAAATCCACAGGTAAAGGTTGTTGCTGTAGAGCCTACGGATTCCCCTGTTCTTTCAGGTGGCAAACCAGGGCCCCATAAAATTCAGGGCATTGGAGCAGGGTTTATTCCCAAGGTACTCAATACTTCAATTATTGATGAGATTATTCAGGTGAAGGCTGAGGACGCGGGGGCTGTTTCTCGTGATTTAGCCAGGAAAGAGGGTATTCTTGTAGGTATATCGGCGGGAGCTAATGTCTGGGCAGCACTTCAGGTGGCCAGAAGGCCGGAAAACAAGGGAAAAACTATTGTGACGGTAGGATGTGATACGGGTGAACGTTATCTCAGTACCTGGCTTTTTGATGAGTAGATATTTTGAGGAAATAGATATGTGGAGGTCGATATTATGAAAGAACATTTTGAAACTCTTGCCCTTCATGCAGGGCATACGATTGATGAGACTCTCTCTCGGGCTGTTCCCTTATATCGCACAACATCCTATGTGTTCAGAAGTAGTGAACATGCTGCCAATCTTTTTGCTTTGAAAGAGATTGGCAATATTTATACTCGTATTATGAATCCTACAACAGATGTGCTGGAAAAGCGAATGGCGGCTTTAGAAGGAGGAGCGGGTGCTCTGGCTCTTGCCTCTGGTACTAATGCCATTCATTATGCTATCGTCAATCTGGCTAAACAGGGGGATGAGATTGTTTCAGCAAGCAATCTCTATGGGGGAACCTTTACCATGTTCCATGATATTCTTCCTCAGTTTGGTATTACTACCTGTTTTGTGGATATTCGCCAGCCGGAAAATCTAAGGAAGGCCATCACACCTAAAACAAAGGCTGTTTTTGTGGAAACCATCGGCAATCCTTCTCTCGATGTTACGGATATCGAGGCAGTGGCACGGATTGCCCATGAGCATGAGATTCCTCTTATTGTGGATTCGACGTTTACTACACCTTATCTTTTGCGTCCTATTGAATATGGGGCTGATATTGTTGTGCATTCGCTTACCAAGTGGATTGGTGGACATGGAACGGCAATTGGAGGGATTGTGATAGATAGTGGGAAATTTAACTGGAAAAATCCAAAGTTTCCTCTTTTTAATGAACCGGATCCAAGTTATCATAATCTTCGGTTTGCTCATGATCTTGGAGAGATGAATTCTCTGGCCTATATTATGCGTATGCGTCTTGTCCCTCTTCGTAACTTAGGGGGCTGTCTTTCGCCAGACAATGCTTGGGTATTTTTGCAGGGACTCGAAACATTGTCTCTTCGTATGGAAAGACATAGCAGTAATGCCCTGGCTGTGGCTAAATTCTTGAAAACTCATCCCCGGGTAGCCTGGGTGCGATATCCAGGGCTTGAGGATGATCCTACCTACCCTGTGGCTAAACGCTATCTGAGGAGGGGATTTGGTGGTATGGTGGTCTTTGGGGTGAAGGGTGGCCGAAAAGAGGGCCAGAAATTCATTGAATCGCTTAAGCTCTTTTCGCATCTGGCTAATGTGGGAGATGCCAAGAGTTTAGCCATTCATCCTGCTACTACCACCCATTCTCAGCTCTCTGATGAAGATATGAAATCCGCTGGTATTACGCCGGATCTTATTCGGCTTTCGATAGGTATTGAACATATTGATGATATTATAGCGGATCTTGATCAGGCTCTGGCCAGGGTGTAGAGGCTATGTGGATAGTAGTAAACGGTGAGGAAAGAAACCTTTCCTCACCTCTTTCTCTAAAAACCTATCTTGAGAGCCTTGGGATTTCTCTTCAGAGAGTGGTGGTCGAATATAATGGAGAGGTGCTCTCTAAAGAGAGATGGGGGGAGACATTTCTGAAGGAAGGGGATAAACTTGAAATTGTCCATTTTGTGGGAGGGGGTTAATGCGTATAGGCATAGCCGGTGTGGGGGGAATTGGAAGTAATGTGGCCATGCATCTGATAAGGGCTGGAATTTCTTCTCTGAAGATAGTTGATTTTGATAGAGTGGATGTTTCCAATCTTAATCGGCAGTTTTACTTTGCATATCAAGTTGGTCGTCCCAAGGTTTTGATGCTTGTGGAAAACCTGAAAGCTATTCGTCCTGATGTGGAGATAGAAGCTATAGAAACCTTTCTGGATGAGACAAACATGGAAAGGCTTTTTGCTGATTGTGATTGTGTGGTGGAGGGATTTGACAGGGCAGAGACCAAGGCACTTCTTTTGAAAACTTTCTGGGGATCGGGAAAATATCTTGTTTCTGCGAATGGGGTGGCAGGGAACAAGGTAGAGACGATACGGATTTATAGACCAAAACCCCATATAGCTATTGTAGGCGATTTTGTTTCGGATGTTGCTAACCATCCTCTCAGTTCGGCAAAAGTTGGGGTTGTGGCGGCTATGATGGCATCAGTCGTTTTGGATTGGGCAGGGATTTTTGAGGAAAAAAGGAACAAGGAGTAGAAATATGCGAAAAATAGAGCGTTTTCCTTTTTGGGCAGGACTTGTTGCCGGCGGTGTGGTTCTCTTTGGGATTCCTGTTGGTCTTTCCTTTCTCTGGAGGTGGCTTCACTGGAATAGAGAGAGTCTTTTTTTGGTTATTCCCTTGTTTCAATTTTTGGTGGCTATGAGTATGTTTTTTCTTCTGGAAAAGGGGAATCTCAGCCGTGAGGCGGCACTCCATTTGCCGGAGAAACCGGTGAAGTTGGTGACGACGATAGTTTTTTCGTGGGTTTCTATTCTCATGATGGTCAGCGGGGTGGTGTTTTCTTTTCTTGTGGTGCTGAATGCCCTTTCTGGTGGCAGGATGATAGAAAAAGCTATGCAGGATATAGTTTACTATCAGGCAAACTATGGTCTTGTTTTTGATGCACTTGAGGCGAAGGGTTTTCTTACAAAATTCTGGCTTTTTGTCAATCTTGTTTTTCTGGTTCCTATGACAGAGGAATGGCTTTTCCGTGGTCTTCTCTACGAGGGACTCTCTCGTTATTTCTCAAAGGGATGGAGTATTGTTCTTCAGGCTCTTATTTTTGCTTCTCTTCACCCCTGGGGTTTCTATACGGTTCTGTATGTGGTGATAGGGCTTCTTTTGGGTTGGTTTCGAGCTAGATTTTTTTCTCTGTGGCCCGGTATATGGGCTCATCAGTTTCAGAATATGATGGCTTTTTTCTCTTTTCTTGTAGGGGGGAGATATATAATGACGCTTGATCCATCATGGTTTGGACTGGAAAATCTTTATTCTCTTCTGCCTTTTACTCTTTTGATGGTTGGGATTTCTGCCTTTTTGGTGAAAAAGCTTTTGTTATGGCCGGTTACCACTGCCATTGAAGGCTAAGGCTAAAGCGACTCTTTTTCTCGTAGAGAAGAAAGCGTGTAGCTACAGAGAATTCTTTTCTCCTGTAGCGAACAAGAAAGCACCAGACCTCCGTTTTGCCATAAAACCAGAGACTTTCCATTTCCTGAGATTCTATAGGAGGAAACGTAAGAGAGATTGGATTCCCCTCAAGAGGAGAAATCCAGCTATACCAGAGGCTCATATTCCATTTTTCTTGTCCATGTGAGATACGGATGTGGTATTCATTTCCCCATTGTTGTTGGTAATGGTGAAAACATGCCTTTGTTTTCCAGGCGAAAAGACCAGCAAGTTTCCCTTCTAAAGCAATTTCCTCACAAGAAAAGAGTTGATTGGTGCGGTGGTCCAGCGAGAGGAGAATGGCTATCTTCTGGAGAGATATGCTTTCGTTTCCTATTGTCTGAACATAGGCTTCTTCTGCTCCTATCTTGAGTGTGGTATAGGATGTTTTCTGGTTAGTGTACCATTCTCCTCTTAGGAGAGTTTCCCATGGTCGAAAATTGGCAAAAAGGCTTAAAAGAAAGCCACTTTTCCCCTTTATACCTCGATAAAGTTCCCCGCTGAGGGGAGAAAGAAAGTTCGTTTCTCCGTGGTACACGACACCTGCCAGAGATAGTTTTCCTCTTGTCCGAAGCCATCCTGCCCAGGCTTTTCCCTCTGCAATAGCTATTTCTCCTCCTGTTTCTATCTTTTGAATGGTCATTTTTCCAAAAAGGCTTCCCATACTAAGAGGTGTATTTGTGATATAAGTTTGAAAACACTGAATGCCTATTTTTGTTTCTGAGTTTCCTGCGGTAATCCATCCTCCAGCAAGAGACATCTGATTGGAGGATAGGATTCCCCCTATAGAGAAGGGTTTCCACCAGGTTTCAAAGGCTATACCTCGAAGAATCTCGTCATAATGATTTTTGTTCAGGTCTTTTGTGGCTCCATAGGGTCTCAGAAGTCCTTTTTCCCATGGGATCATCTCTGAGGGGTGGCGCGAGATGATGGAAAAGGGATTTCCAGAGACAAGTCCTATTCCCTGGCGATAGAGAAGGTCTCCTATGATGATTTTTCCCCACGAAGGGGAGAGAAATATGCCTATGACTGCCTGTGTCTGAATGATAGAAAGGTTTCCAGTGGTTTTTTGTGCTTCTGGGAGAAAAAGGTAAGTCTCAAAAGAGGAAAGTGCGAGAGTGCTTCTATAGAGGAGATTTGTTCCTTCTATTCTGAGGCCATGATGCCATTTCATGGGGCTGGAAGGAGGGGAAATGGTAATAAAAGGGGCAATGCGCTGGATTTCTTCTTCTCTCCATCCCAGAGAAAGAAGATCTCTGGGGGAATCAAAGCCTTTTTTCTTTCGATAGATCAAGATTCTTCTGACTCTTTCCTCATCTATTCCAGGGAGAAGGGAAAGAGCAGAGGAAGAAGCCGAATTGAGATCAACAGGATAGAGAAGAAAGTCAGCTAAGTCCGAAGAATATTCTGAGGGAGGGAGTGGTTGAGGAAGAACAAAGTGGTAGCGGAACCATGAAAGACTTTCTTCTGGAACCCCACAAAGGAGGAGTTCTTCATATGACCATATCCAGCCATTTTTTTGTCTCCAGAGGACAAGAGAACGGATGAGATCGCTTTTAACTCCATTGGTTTGTAAGATGGCAACAAGGTGATTCTCGGTAATGGTGTTGAGATCAATCGGATGAGCGAATGCCCTGAGGACGATCAAGCTTATAACCAATCCCACGAAGTGTCTGGAGACATGTTCCATAGTTTTTTAACTTCTCCCTGAGGTGTTTTATATGAACATCAATGGTTCTATCCATAATGGCCTTCTCGTTGTTCCAGAGCCGTTCAATGAGATTTTCACGGCTAAAAACCTGTCCTGGGTTCTCTACCAGGATAGATAGAAGGCGGAATTCTGTGGCTGTCAGGGGGATTTCTTCTCCATCAACAGTGGCGAAAAATCGTGAGGTGTCTAAGCGGATACCTTCCCACTGGATAATAGAAGAAGAGGGCTGAGAAGAGGTTTGCTGTCTTCGGAGTACAGCCCGAACACGGCTGACCATTTCTCTGGGACTGAATGGTTTGGGTATGTAATCATCAGCACCCAGATCAAGCCCGATAACTCTGTCAATTTCTTCCCCCCTTGCGCTGATGCAGATGATGGCTATGGAGGGATTTTTTTCTTTTAGCCATCGAATGAGATCAAGGCCACTACGATCAGGAAGCATAATATCTAAAATCACCACATCTGGTTTTCTTGTGGTATTCTGGAACGAACGTATGAACTCTCCTGCTGTTGCAAAACCCTGGCACAAAAAACCATTTTCTTCTAACACGGTTTTTTCTAACTCGCGGATATCAACCTCATCCTCAACAATCCATACACTCTCTTGCATATATCCCCCTAATGTCGCAAATGATGTCTTGCTCTTGTCATCTGAGAGAGGAGTCTTTCTACACTTCGGAAATAGTTTTCTTTGCTACTTAATTCTACAAAGTCAAGCCCAAACCTCTGAAAAACGGAGGTATAGAATTGGCGGTAACGATAGTAAGCAGATTCTCCATTCAAAAGAATGGTTTTATTGTGGAGTGTTTCCATGTCCTGAAGAGAGGCCAAAACAGGTATGGTGTGGTTCCAGGGCATGAGGAAGGGGGAAAGGGGGGTCTTTTCACTTTCGTCATGAATGACAAGGGGGATGACTTCGTGCTTATCACAGAGGTGGGAAAGAGCCCTATCATACTCTCCATCTAAAAAGTCACTGAGAAGAAAAAGGATGGATGGTTTTTTAATGAGGCTTGCTACCTCCTCATATGAATGGGCTAAGGATGTCCCACGAAACTGTGAAGGAGCGTACCAGATGTCTCTGATGATACGGAGAAGTTGAGAGTAGTTGTGTTTGGCTGGAACAAACTCTTCCACCCTGGTTGTATGAAGGATAAGCCCTACCTTATCCTGGTTGTAATGGGCTATGAAACCTAAAAAGGCAGCCACTTCTGCCATGATCTGACGTTTAGAAATAGCTTCTCCATAGAGGGTTGAAACACTGATATCGACTACAAAATACACGGTCAGTTGTCTTTCCTCTACGAATTGCTTTATGTGGGGTTCTCGCATTCTGGCTGTTACATTCCAGTCGATATCCCGCACGTCATCTCCATAACTGTATTCTCTTACATCAGAAAATTCAATTCCTTTTCCCTTGAAAACGCTATGATACTGGCTGGTGAGTTGATCTTTGATGAGTTTTCTCGCTCGAATCTCGAGATGTTTCACTCTCGAGATAATTTGCTGAATAGAATCAGGAAGAAGGTTTGTTTTTGTCATAGGGAATCTCCTGTGATGAGGATTCCTTGGATACGATCGTAGCCCTGGTGTATCTGGCTCCATCTTCGTCGTATTCATTGGTTTTTTCTCTCTTGATACTCTGGAACCATAGGATAAGAAGCCATACCAGTCCCATCAAGAAAAACGGCAAAGCCAAAAGAAAAAGGATGGGCAGGACCACAGAAAGAAGAGAAAGTATGGCTATTGCGCCCAGAATGAGTGTTGTCCAGATCCAGAGTTTTTCCCAAAAACTGTTCATAATCTCTCCTTGGTGAGTATTATACACCAAGAAATGAAAGAAAGCAAAAAAGAGAATGCGAAGAGATAGAATCCGTTTCGATGGAAGGATAGCAGAGAGGGTTAACTTGTGTGGGGCTGGATGTCGATAAAAGGAACATGAGAAAAGGTTTTTTGGCGATTCTTTTTCTTTTTGTCTTCTCAGGTATGGGCAGTGCTGAGGTTGTGGGGAAAAGTGTTCGTGGGAGAAAGATTGAAGCCTTTGTGTACGGAAGAGGACACGAAACGGTTCTTTTTGTGGGGGGTATTCATGGCGATGAACGGCAGGGTATTGAGGTACTCAATCGTTTCCGCAGCCTTGTCAAGAGAAACCTCTCGAGTTTAAGAGAGGTGCGGGTAGTGATTGTGCCTAATGCTAATCCTGATGGTGTTCGAAGAGGAACAAGGCAAAATGCAAGAGGGGTTGATATCAATCGTAATTTTCCCACGAAAAGTTTTACCACAAATTATCAAAAGAGGGCATATTATCCGGGTGAACGTCCTGGAAGTGAGCCAGAAACAAGAGTATTGATGAAACTCATTCAACGGTATAAGCCTTCACTTGTAGTGACTCTCCATGCGCAACTTCATTGTATGATGGTGGAAGGGGATGTGTGGGAAACGGCCCGGTATATGCAATATCACAATCATTATCCTCTTGTGAAGGACCTGGGGTATGACACACCTGGTTCTTTCGGGCAGTACTGTTTGGAACGGGGAATTGCTATGATTACTGTTGAGGTGCCAAAACTTCCTGTTGATGCTCTCTGGGACCAGAATAAGAAAGCCCTTTTTGAGGTTCTTATCCATCCGCCGGGGAAGTTGGCCAGAGAAAGAATTTTTTTAGATAGTAAGAAGAAACCTTCTCTCCTTGAGGCTTTGCAGCGGCAGGATTGGTATGTTTGGAGGGATATCTTTACCAATATGAGTGAGTGGAAAAAACAGGATAGTGAGGGGAATACGGCTCTTCATTATGCTATTAAAAGAGGGGATATTCCTCTGGCTTTGTGGTTAATTGAGAGAGAGATTCATCTCATAACCACGAATAAAAAAGGATGGTCTCCTCTTTTTGAGGCTTCATACAGGGGATATGCAGATGTGGTTCGGGAACTTTTGAAAAAAGGGATCTCTCCTGACACTAAAGATCCTTATGGTTGGACACCTCTTATTGTGGCTGCTCAGCAGGGTCATGGTGATGTAGTGAAAGTGCTTTTGGAAGCGGGTGCTTCCGTCAATGCTCAAGATAGGTATGGCTATTCTGCCTTGATGGAAGCTGTGCGTCGTCAGTATCCTCATATTGTGGAATATCTTCTTGCTTGTGGTGCTGATCCCCATCAAACCAATCGTTATGGCCAGACAGCAAGTCGCCAGGCCATCCTGGCTCGTTCTACCAATACACTTGTTCTATTGGCTGGGGGACAATAAAAATACGGGGTATTTTTGTTTGTAGAGATTTTTATTTCACCAATCTTTCTTTCCAGAGAATTCCTTTTCCAAATCCTGTTTTACCCAAAGAATAGAAGGCAGCAAAGAGAAGATTGAGAAAGATGACAGGATAAGCGAAAACAGAAAGCCAGGATTGTTTTCTATTTCGCATGAATATTCCCCACGTCAAGAGAAAAATAATGGCAGAAAGAAGAGAAGGGGAGAGAGTGAAGAAATGTTTCAGAGTATCCACAAAAGGCCAGAGAATGGCGGAGGTGATCCCAGAAACTAAAGCAAGAAAAAGAAATGGGTTTTTGGAGATAGCTGGATAAATGACTCTTGCAATGCCCAAAAAACCATGGGCAAAATTATCATACATACGACATCGTGTCACTTGCATGGCATCGATAAAGATGGCCCGGAAACCGTGTTTTTTCACAATCGAGGACATGGCAAGATCTTCTACCAGGTGGTCTCTGACTTTTTCAAATCCTCCAATCTTGTTGAGAACCTTTCTTTTAAAAAGGAGTATTTGTCCAATAGCAAAGGAAAAAAATGGCCATGACGTGAAATACACGAGGGGAAGGGGAAGGGCAAGAATGGTCATCATATAGACAGCGGGGAGAATGAGTTTTTCTCCAGGACTTTTGGCTTCATGAAGGGCAAAGCCAGAAAGAAAGTCTGTGTTCCATTTTTGCATTTGTCCCACAAGAAACCTGAGAGAGTTTTTGGCATGGACCGTATCTGCATCTGTAAAGAGAAGGAGATCCCCTTTGGCTATTTCATAAAGTTGTTGACAGGCATATGGTTTCCCTTTCCATTCCCTGGGAAGAGGTTGGCCGTTGATATATCGAAAATGTGGGTGGGTCATAAATTCTTGAAGGATAGTTTCTGTTTCATCGGTGGAGTTATCATTGAGAACAATGACTTCATAATTGGGATAATCCTGGCAAAGAAGAGAGACGAGACAGGGTCGAATACGATGGGCTTCATTTCTCGCTGGAATGAGCACAGAAACCATAGGATAGAATGTTGGCTCTTTGTGTTTAGCTGTGAGACGGAGAAAAATTACATTGATCAGAGTGATGAGAAGAAAAAAGAGATTGACAAGTACAGTGCCATCTACAAAAGATAAGACATTGTCTACCATATTTTCTCCCTTGTTTATTATAAGGTGAGGGGAAAAAAATTGTCGAGAGAGAAAATGGAAAATGTTATTGCCGTTCTAAGGGAGAAGCATATTCAAAAATAGGAAGTGAGGATGAGAAACGGTGCAAAAAACGTTTTTTATTCTCTTTATTTATGAGAAAAAGTCCTTTTGTTGCTTTTTTTTTAGGTATGTTGTATAATTAAAGAAAACAAAAAGAGATTGGGAGATTCAAGGGGTACATGCAAAGTATAACTGTCGAAGTAAAGAATGAATACGGGATTCATGCACGACCGGCTTCTCTACTGGTTGAACTTGCCAATAAATTTCAAAGTGAAATCACCATCACCATGGGGGATAGGGTGGTGACAGCCAAGAGTGTGATGAATGTACTCCTTTTAGCAGCGGGGAAGGGATCAAAGCTTGTGATTACGGCGGATGGACCT
>JBKBIS010000040.1:0-10129 GCA_046294145.1 Brevinematales bacterium
GGTAAGCCATACTTTTCCGCAGGAGTTGGGTGGTTATACACCAGATCCCTCTTTCAAAAAAATTCTCTTAAAAAACGAAGGGTTCTCTTTTTGACGTTTTCATCAGAATACTACCGTTTTATGAGTTTGCACTCTCACAAAAATACTCAAACCACTGTCCCCTAACCTCCCCTGTTGAATGTCATCCCCCATATTGTTCATTTTCACCTATCAAATTCATCAAGTAGCTCTTGTGCTCCCTTTCCCATATCTCCTTTTGGATCAAGTCGAATCACACGTTCAAGATAGGCTCTCCCTTTTTCCACCTCATCAAGATTGAGCAAACAACTCCCCAACAAGTAAAGAATCTCTGGATCATCAGGACGTCTCTGAAGTAACCACTCATAATCCTGTACAGCTTTTTTCATCTCTCCCACCAAATCATAAAATCCAGCCCTCATCTCATAAAGGCTTTCCTCTTCAGGCAAAAGCTCTATAGCCTTTGTAAGATCAACAAGAATATTCTTCTCGTCTGTTTCACACTCCGTTCGGTAGATATAAAACCAAGGAATAGTGGGATCCATAGCAATCCCCCGGCTATAAACCTGCCACGCCTTCCTATCGTCACTCTCATAATCCTGCTAAAAACGCCCCAAAAAAAGAGCATCCCAGGCACAACTCAGAGGAAGCGTCTTTGCTTTGTGAAACACCTTTCTTGCTTCTTTGTTTTCCTCAGACAAAAAATAAGAAACTGCCTTTGAAAGCCATACCCCAACTGACTGGGGAAAACGCTCAAAAAGATCCTCCAGTAGTTCATTCCTTGCATCAATATCATTCAAAAGTTCACTTTTCATGAGAAGTGCTGGAAGAGTGAGTTCTGGATCTTTGGCTGCCTCTTCAAAAAGACTTATCACCTTTTCTTTCTCTTCTTTCGTCGCAACTGATGCTAAATAGGCTGACATAGCTCTCTCAAATATCTTTTTGCCTTTTGTTTCAGAAAACATATGCTTCTCCTTATTTATTTCGCATATATAAAAAGAGAAAACTTTTTTACCAATCTGAAACATTTTGTTTATACAAAAAGATCCATCTCTACTAAAAAGGCTCCCTGCTTCTCTCAAGAAGGTTGAGTTTTTTGAAGACGTATAACAGACTGAATAAACTCTTCCAGTTTTCTTTTATCTTTCCAGTCAAGATTACTTGATAACTTCACACCAATGGGCTTGTATCCTTCAGGTGTATCATCATAGACATTCACAATCGTTGCCATGGTTTTAATCACCGTATCATCAGGAAAATAAAGCTGAATATAAACCCTTCTCCCCAAGCGAATATATTTATAAAGATCCGGATCCGTCACTTGAATCTTGATTCCCATCACACCAAGATCAATCACAGGCTGCGGTTCCTTTGCCACAACTTCAAACGAACACTTGGTAAAAAGATTATCAATGGCATTCACCGCCAGAGAATTCAAACGAACCACATGGCTCTTGTTGATATAATCCTTCTGAGTCACTACTCGAATCTGTCCAATGGTTTCATCTTCAAAGATGAGAGGAACAATAATCTCGCTTTTAATACCGTTTTTTACATAAAATTCTTTAATCTTGTCTAAGTGGGCCATAATAGCCTCACGCGTAGCCCCTTTTTCCATCATAAATCTCACATAATTATCATACGTTAGATAATTTTCATCTTTCAAAGCCAGATTACTGGTATTGAAAACAACAAAAGGCTTTTTATACTCCTTCAAGATTTGCACTATCACATTTTTTTCTGTTCCATCATAGAGAGTCACCTTGGCTATAGAGTAGTTTTCTGAACGAACAAGATTACTTTCAATAGTACTGATAATAAGATGAATCTTCTGGGAAAGCTCATTGTCTTCTATCGAAGGATCTACCACACGAACAGTAACAATAGTATACATTTTGGAAATATAAGGATTTCCCTGAACGATAATACGGGGATAACGTCTCTTGGGATGACTCCGCAAAACATCTGGCAACGAAATAGATGTAGCCGATGTAGGATAAGCAGTAAAAAGAAAGGTGTCTGAACCAAAAGAAACTTCAGCCTCAAGAGGACGCATCTTGTAATTTTCCAACGACTGTCCATGCGGATTGGTTACCGAACTAAAATAGACTTCTCCATTCTTACACTCTTTGCAAGTGGCTTCAAACTCTGTATTTCTTTCACGAAGAACAATCTTCACCTTGTTAGAACAAAAAATAGAAAAATGTTTGAATATTTCTCGCTCGTCCTGAAAGATTGCTTCTGTGACTGCCATCACGCCTCTCTGATTATTTTTCTTTGTATATTATTTATCGGCATAGAAAAAGAAAATATTTAGAATTCTTCAGCAGTAGAAAACACTCTTTTGTGAATAGGAAAACTCAAGACAAAGAGCTTTTTGCCCTTTTATATCCTCTGTTCTCTTTTTGTGATGTTTTCTCAGAATTTACTCGCAACTGTTTTGTTCTCTCCTTTTCTCAAAAAACAACACATAATTCTTTGATAAAAAAAGAAATAAGAAAAAATTTTTGAAAAAAGGAGAGAGACTTCTCAAGGAAACTGACCACCTCTTCTCCATAAAGAAAAACTTCCAAAAACATCATAATCGGTAAAATGCTCTCGGTAGCTTCTCCTGAGTTATTCCTCAAAAACTTATAACCGACGATGCTTGATAACTCTTCCCTCTGTAATGTATACCACCTCTTCGGCAATATTGGTAGTAATATCAGCAATCTTTTCAAGATGGCGAGAAACACTCAGCATGAGAAGCCAAGGAAGGACATCTCCTTCCCTTTTATTCATGTGTTCCACTAAATCATGATTGATACTATCCCGAAGGGCATTGACTTCCATATCTGATTGAATCACTTCCATAGCCCGATCAGGATCCTCCTGGACAAAAGCCTCCATTCCTTGCCGAAGCATCTGAAGAGAAAGTTTTTTCATCTTTTCATATTTTTCAAGGGGAAAATCCAGGGCATATTCACACAAAGAACAGGCATCCTTAGCAATATTGGTAGCAATGTCCCCAATCCTTTCAAGATCCCCTGCCATTTTGTATATCATCATTGCAAACCGAAGCACCTTAGCCTCTGGCTGGTAAAGAGCAATAAAGCTAATACAAGCCTCATCAAGTTTATTTTCCCATATATCAGCCTGCCTTTCGTCATATTCGATCACACTTTCTGCCAGAGACTTGTTCTTCTCCATAAAAGCAGTGAGAGACTTGTCCACCATTTCTTCTACAAGTGTAGCGTATTTGATAATCTCTGCTTTAAGATCGGTAAACTTTTCCTTTGCAGACATTGTTTTTCTCCTATCCAAATTTTCCCGAGAGATATTCTTCTGTTCTCTTATCTTCTGGTACAGTGAAGACTTTTTCCGTTGGGCCATATTCTACCAAATTCCCCAGGTACATAAAAGCTGTATAATCAGAAACACGCCCTGCCTGAGCGATATTATGAGTTACAAGGACAATAGAGACAGTAGATTTGAGTTCAGTAATCAATTCTTCAATATGACTTGTGGATTTAGGATCAAGGGCTGATGTGGGTTCATCTAAGAGAAGTACCTGAGGTTTCATAGCCAGAGCCCGGGCAATACAGAGACGTTGTTGTTGTCCTCCAGACAAAAATGTCCCTCGCTTGTGAAGCTTATCCTTGACCTCTGTCCAGAGAGCAGCCTTTCGAAGGCTTTCTTCAACAATCTGATCTGCCTCATCACGCTTGAGAGAAATATTGTTTAATTTATATCCAGCGATCACGTTATCATAGATACTCATATTAGGGAAAGGATTGGGACGCTGAAAAACCATCCCCGTCATGCGTCGCACCTGCATCGCTGAAAGAGAAAAGATATTGACTCCATTCAAAACAATTTCTCCCTCTACTCTTACTGTCGTATCCAGTTCATGCATCCGATTGAGACACCGAAGAAGGGTTGTCTTTCCACAACCTGATGGACCCATGATAGCATGAACCTTGTTGTGATAAAAATTCAAAGAAACAGAGAAAAGAGCCTGCTGTTCGCCATAAAACACATTGAGATTTCGTACTTCAATAAGCGATTTCATAATTTTACCTTCCATCGTTTAACTATCACAGTGCTAAGAAAATTTATGAAAAGTACGGTCACTGTCAAAATAAGAGCCGTTGCCCACGCAATAGATATCCACTCATCTACAGGAGAGGTAGCATATTTAAATATCATTGTAGGGAGTGTCTCCATAGGCTTTAATATATTTGTATGAAGCACCCGAGTTCCAAAAGCCGTAAAAAGCAGTGGTGCTGTTTCCCCTAAAATTCGAGAAATACCCACTAACACACCTGTGGTAATACCACTAAGCGAACACGGAATGAGTACCTTGAAAATGACCTCATGCCTGGGCGCCCCTAAAGCATAGGCTGCTTCCTTGAGAATAGAAGGAATGAGTCGTAGATTTTCTTCTGTATTTTTCACCACCACAGGAATCATAATAAGAGCCAATGCAATACTTCCAGAAAAAGCCGAAAAAGAGCGTAGTGGCACAACGAACCATATATAGGCTAAAAGACCCATAACAATAGAAGGAATACTTTGAATCAATTCGACAATAGTACGGAGAAAAGCTGAAAATCTATTCTGATACTCTGCAAGATAAATTCCTGTCATAATCCCAATCGGTGTAGCAATCAAGGTAGCAATACCCGTAATCAAGAACGTTCCCACCAAAGCATTGAGAATACCACCCTGGTTTTGATCTCTCACAAAAAGGAGAAGATTAAACCCACTAATGCCCTTGAAAAAGATATACCCAATAATCCACACAAGAGGAACAAGCACCCCTAGTGAAAGTACGAATATCACACCAAAAAACATTTTATCCTTTCTCAAATTTGCCTTGAGGTGAATTTTTGTTGTATCCATATCACTTCTCCATTGAGAGAGCTTTGATAATCTTTTGTCCAATAAAACTGAAAACAATTGTAAAAAGAAGAAGGAGTAGTCCCAGTTCAGAAAGAGAGGTTGTATGAAGCCCCGTCGATTCAGCATATTCATTGGCAATTACACTGGCGATAGTGTTTCCTGCCGCAAAAAGAGAAGTCGGAACTTGATTCATGTTTCCTATAACCATCGTTACTGCCATAGTTTCCCCTAGGGCTCGACCAAAAGCCAATACTTGACCAGCTAAAATCCCAGAAGAGGCATAAGGAAGAATAATCTTTTGAATAACCTTATATTTTGGACTTCCCAAAGAAAGAGCAGCTTCTTTGAGATCTCTTGGAACCAACTGAATTACCTCGTAGGCAAGAGAGGTAGAATATGGCAAAATCATCACTGCCAATACCAAAGCGGCTGTCAATATTCCAACCCCCAACGGTACCACCCCAAAAGAAACGAGAGAGATCTGCCACTTTTGAATGAGTGGCACCAGAACAAAAAGCCCCCACATTCCATAGATCACCGATGGAATTCCTGCAAGGAGTTTCACAGCCGTTTTAAGAGAAGAAGAAAGAATTCCTTCCGGTTGATATTCTCCCAAAAAGATAGCCAAAGCCATAGAAAAGGGAAGAGAAATTACAATAGCTAAAACCGAGGTTAAAAAAGTTCCCAGCAAAAAGGGCAAACCACCAAATATATTAGCATCGGGATGCCACTCTTGACCAAAGAAAATATTCCAACCATTATGCCTGATAGCAGGAAAGGAGAAGACAAAAAGACTTAACAGCGTAGCAAGAATAAAAAGAGCCACAAAACTCACAGAAAACCACAAAAAAGATGAAAACAAGAACCGTGAGAAGGCCATTGCCCTCTCACGGTTTTTTACCATAACACTAACGGACTTTCTTTCCATCAAAAACCACCGAATTCAACAGATTTTCAGCAACTTTTACAGCTTGAGAAGAAAGAGGACCATAGTCAAGTGTAGGATGAACCTTCTGTCCATCATGAATCATCCACCATATTGTCTCTACAATAGCCTTGGCACGAGCAGCATCCTTGAGATAGGAAAGATCCTTGTAGAGAAGAATCCAGGTGGTAGCAGCAATAGGATAAGCCCCAGCCGAAGAACTATTTACTACATCAACAATCCCATCAGCAGGCACATTAGCTATAGCTGCAGCTAAAGACTTAGGATTAGCTGCATCGACGAACTCACCAGCAGCATTTTTGAGAAGGGCATAAGCAAGACCATTTTGTTTTGCATAAGCAAACTCCACATACCCAATGCTTCCTGGAACCTGCTTCACATAAGCAGCAACACCAGGGTTGCCTTTTCCCCCAATACCCACAGGCCATTTAGGAGATTTACTGGTACCAACTTCCTTCTCCCAATCCTTGCTCACTTTGGTAAGATAAAGAGTAAAATTGTAGGTTGTTCCGGAAGAATCAGATCGACGGACTACCACAATATTCATATCTGGAAGAGCTACACCTGGATTAAGAGCTACAATAGCAGGGTCATTCCACTTGGTGATCTGCCCAAGGTAAATCTTGGCAACCGTATCCCCATCAAGACGAAGTTTGAAATTACCAGGAAGATTATACACCATCACAATAGCCCCAAGCGCCATAGGAACGTGGAGAACTTCACTGCCGGCCTGTTTCTTTTCATCCTCAGTAAGAGGAGCATCAGAACCAGCAAAATCCACTGTCCTGGCCAGAAGCTGCTTGATACCTGCGCCAGATCCTACTCCTTGATAGTTTACACGATGGACCGTGTACTGCTTGAACATAGCCACATACAAAGGTTCAGGAAAAGTAGCACCAGCAGCATTTAAATCAACACCAAAGACTTGAGCAGCAATGACAATCATTGCCAAGAGGTACGTTTTTCGCATGGAAAAACCTCCTTTCTATAAATTAAGGGTTTTCTTTTTTTCTGTCAAGTTTCTCTTCACATCACCTTTTGTCGCCAAAAAGTATAAAGAACATTCGTGAATTATGAGTGAATATACTGTGAATTTTCAATGAACTTTTGTTTTGAAAATATTATATTATTGTCTTAAATTATAAAAATTTCTCTCCCCAAACAAAGAAATATCCCCTTCCTTTCTCAGAAATACCTATCTTTACAAAAGTTGACAGGAAAAGCGTTTTATCATATAATGAATAAAATTCAATGAGGGAGTCTTATGGAGGCACCAGACCTTATACGAGGGACAAAGGAATATATTGCCGAACGAATAGAACAAACTCGAAAAAAGCTTCTTCTGGTCTACAAAACTACCAAAGACGATAGCAAGAAATCCGAACTTGAAATTACCTTCAGGCAGATTGATAAAGATCTTCAAAAGTTAGATCTAGGACAGTTTGAAGAAAAAGATCTCGTCCGTTATGGTATTTCGCTTCAGGATCTTGAGATGGCTTTTGAGGAAAGGCTCCATGAAAAACGAACTACCTATCGTATTTTAAATAATATTCGTGTTGAACCTGTAACGCCTAACACTCGCAATGAGGAAATAAATGCTATCTGGAGTTATCTCCGTTTTTTTGGCCAGGAGTACCTTGGACTTCTTTCCGAACAAAACCTGAAGTTAGACTACGGTCATGCTTATCAGAGGGATCAATTTTATACTCTCTACAATGACACACTCAAAGTGGTAAATGAATATGGCGAAATCAGCGATCAAATAGCCCATGCTGAACTTACCAATAATAAAGAGTATCGAACAAGACTTATTCAACTTCAGAACAAACAGTATCGAGATATTATTCTGAGGGTGGGAAAATTTTTACGTTCCCTTCAAACATTTGTGCAGAGTATTTTCTCTTCCGAAGAGGAGGGAATTAAGGCTCTTTTAGAGCCTGAAGCTATTGTTCAGATTCAAGGAACTGACAGTTCCCTTAATGGAGTAACAGCCAGAAAAGCCCTTCAGGACTTAGGGAAATATGTCGATGAGTTTCTTGATTATATCAAAATTCCAGATATTTCAAAGTTAGAGGAGTAGTATGCCAGTCAAAACAGATGCCAATACTGTTATCGGAGAGAAGTCTTATTTCGAAGGTAAAATGCTTATCAATGGTACCCTTCAAATAGATGGTCGATTTGAAGGAAGCCTTCTCATGGTGGATCAGATCTACATTGGTCCAAATGGGAAAGTCAAAGCCAACCTTGAGGGATCAAATATTATCATTGAAGGAATAGTTATTGGGAACATCAAAGCAAAAAACCGGGTTATTCTCATGCCAACAGCCAGAGTACTGGGAGATATTCGTACTCCAGAGATTATGATCCAGAATGGTGTGATGTTAGAGGGAAATCTTCATATTGCCAATCGACCCGATATGACCATCAGGGATGCTATTATAGATCTTTACAAAAAGAATGAATAAATGCACAAAACCGACGAGATTTTGATCACGCTGGGAGATCCCTCCGGAATTGGTCCTGAAATCACCCTTAAGGCTCTCCATAAAAGAAAAAAACAGGCTAAAGTAAGATACCGTCTTATTTCTCACCCTGTGATAAAAAAATGGTTCTCCTCCCTCCTTTCACGAGATGATATTGTATGGGAATGTGTAGGAGAAGAGATAGATTTTTCTCTCTCCTGGGGAAAAGAAAGCCCAGAGGGAGGAAAAATCGCTTATTTGTCTCTTCTGAGGGCTATTGAACTGATTCGGCAAGGTGTTTCCTATCTTTTAGTGACGGCCCCTCTTTCGAAACGCACGGTACACATCTGGGATGATCATTTTGTAGATCATACATCTTTCCTGGCTCATACCTTCGGAATAGAGGAATACCGTATGGCTTTCTGGGGAGAAAAGTTCGGAATAGTCCTGGAAACTATTCATGTTCCTCTCCGGCAAGTTCCCTCTCTTCTTTCTTTTCCTCATCTTGCCAGGACCATAGAAATGGCATCTTCTTTTGCCGTGAGCCTTTTCGGCCCAAAAGCAAGAGTGGCACTTTGTGGCCTCAATCCCCACGCGGGAGAGGGAGGTCTCTTGGGAAATGAAGAAGAAACTATCTTGATTCCGACAGTAGAGATAATGAGAGCCAGAGGATTTTCCATTGATGGTCCTCTTCCTGCTGACACCGTATTTTTTCAGGCTCTTCAGGGAAAGTATCAGGTAATCATAGCTCTCTATCATGATCAGGGGCTTGCTCCTTTCAAGATGGCTTCTTTTGAAAACGGTGTCAATATCACTCTTGGTCTTCCTTTTATCAGAACTTCTCCAGACCACGGAACAGCATTTGATATCGCTGGCAAAGGAATAGCCTCCTCAAAAAGTATGGAAAATGCCATCGATGTAGCACTCCATTTGAAAAAATAAAAACTTTTTCTTTTACCTCTGGACAGAAAAGAGAGTTCTCTTTATACTGTAAATAACAAAAAGGAGTGCTCTATGACCGATTCGAAATATCCTCGACCTTCTCAAAATCTTCAAACATTGAGAAGTATTATTACCTCTATAGATGAAAAATTAAATGGTCACATAGCTTTCGTAAACAGCTTGCAAGGCCCATTTGAGAAAATGGACTATCCAACGGCCAAAGATACTATTCTTTCCCTTGCCCAAGCCCTGTTTTCTTTAGGCATCACTAAAGGGGACAAGATCGCTCTTCTCTCTGAGAATCGAACGGAATGGGCTCTTGTCTATTTAGCCACGGTAAGTATGGGGGCTGTTATTGTACCTCTCGATATTTTGCTGACTACACAGGAATTAGAAAATCTGATCAGAGATAGCAAAGCCAAGATTTTGTTTGTTTCGGCAACTCAAAAAGAGAGATTTTCTTCTTTCGAAAATCTCCCTTTGCAACATCTTGTTGTCTTTGATCCTATCCAGGAAACCTTTCATCTCCAGGAAAAACGAGAAGCTCAGGATCTTCTCTCCAGACTTTTGAATCTCTCCATTCTTCCCAAAAAACTACACAAAATCCTCTCTGAAAACAAAAAAGACCTCTCTCTCACAGAAAATTGCAAGATTCTCTTTGAACAAGAAAAGATACTTGATTTTCTTTCTCTCATCACAGCCGGGAAAAATATCTGCCAGACAAATTGTACACATGTGTTTGAGCAAATTCCTCTCTCCGGTGAAGATCCAGCAGCCCTTATTTATACTTCTGGAACAACAGGAAATCCCAAGGGCGTCCTCCTCACCCATAAAAATCTCGCAAGCAATCTTGACGATATTCAAATGCTTGAGCGTT
>JBKBIS010000041.1:0-9880 GCA_046294145.1 Brevinematales bacterium
CGGTACAAACCTCGGTTGAAGTATTCGGAACTCAAAACGATAGGGAATCATAGAAATAATATCTCCACGAATACCAATAGCTTCTCCTGTGCCTTTTCCAACAATATAGCCCATGTCTCCATAGGGTCTGAGATTGAAAACAGGAGAACTCACAAGAGGAAGACTCACATCCACTCCCACAACGGTGACAGGAGCTATGTTGCTATCCGTAAACTGATAAGGTTTATCAGCAGGAGGGGAGGGATTTCCTGGATCAAGGTCAGCGGCAATTGTGCCACCAATCTCTAATTTTTCGAGAAGAAACATCTTGGTGGGCTGAAGGGGACGAATATAAGCCCTGAGACCCATAATATCCCAGTCCCAGATATTGTCAACAGCGGATTCAAAACCTATTACCTTGAAGTCGGTGTCAAGGGCAAGACCAAGTTTTTTGATGGCTGGAAAATCTCTCATGTTGGAGAAACGACGCATAATCCAGCCATTTCCCAGAGTAAAATCATCAATATTCCCTATCTTAATATAAAAAGGATCTCCTTTCACTCCATAGCGGACATAAAGTATTTTGGAAAGAACAGCTTGCCAGGTGTTCCACTCAGATGTGCGAAAATTCCACTGAGGGTCAAATTCAAGGTTAAGATCCAGTCCAATCCCAAACTTCCCTATGGAAAGATCTGGTTGAAGACGAAGGGAGAGATAATTGGTACCATCAATAGTGATATTTCCTACTTGAAAGCCAAACTTGAAGGGAGATGAAATACCTGGTTTTGTTGTTTCATTTGTCTTTACTTCGTTGGTATTTTCAGCCCATAGAGAAACAGCGAAACAAAGCATCCAGAAAACCAACATCTGTTTTGTTGTCTTCATAAGACCTCCTTTTGTATACCGGGATTTTCCTACAAAAATTATACGAATTTCAAACGGAAAAGTGAAATTTTTTTTAACTTTTGTATATTTTGGCTTTGTTTTTCCCCTGATTCTTGGCTTCATACAAAGCAATATCGGCAAATTCTAAAAGGCGTTGAAGGTTCCCTGCCTGCTTGTAGTCGGCAATTCCCATGGAAATTGAAAGATACTTCTCAGGAGGAATGGGTTCTGATGTATGCCTGGCGATGGCTTTTTCAAACAATTGGGACTCTTTCATTTTTTTATAGAGCCTTTTGGCGAGTATCAAGGCCTTGTGACGATTGGTATCCGGAAGGACAAGCACAAACTCGTCTCCCCCAAAACGGCCAAGAAGATCGAATCTTCGGATATTATTCTGAAAGAAAAGTGCTACTTCCTGGAGAATGGCGTCTCCTACGCTATGGCCAAAGTTGTCGTTGTAATACTTGAAATTGTCCATATCGGTAAATACTACGGAGAAATTGTAATCCTCAGATCGTTTGGCTCGTTCTTCTTCTTCTTCGAGGCGTTTTTGTAGAGCCAGACGGTTAGCACAACCAGTGAGTATATCTGTTTGGGCGGTGTGGTGAAGCATTTCAGCGTAGATAAGATTGGCTAACATAGTATTGATTTGTTTGATGGCCATGTGCATTTCCCTGAATGTCTGTTCAGAAAAGGCGTTTTCCTCTCGACGGTTGGCAAAAAATACACATCCGGCTTCCTGGTCTTCAATAAAGAGGGGGAAATACATCAGACTATGGAACTGGGGAAAGAAAAGTTTCATATAGTGGGCGGCAAGGTCCACAACAAGCCTCTCCTGTCGGGTAGTAAAGCAGGCACGAATGTTCTCATAGAGATCAGGGGGAAGGAGTTTGGCTTCGTGGGAGGAATACACAAGAGACCAGTGTTTATAGTTATCCTGATAGGATCCAAGATAACAGATCATAAAATCTATAATCAAATAGCGTTTGACAAGAAGCATGGATTCAATGATGAGACTTTGTTTGTCTTTTTGTCTGAGAAGAATTTTTTGAAGTTGGTTCATGAAATCAAGGGTTTCTATGGTATGCTGGACCTGGTTTATCTGAGCATAGAGACGGGCTGTTTCTAAGATATGCTCTTCGGGAATATCGTATTGGTGACGAATAGGACGGACATAACGTTCAAGGAGATAGTTCTGGTAGTGATAGAGATTGAGGGATTGCAAATACTGCATGAAGCGCTGTTTTTGGGACTCAAAGAGAGAGGGCTGGTTTTCCTTCAACCAGAGGAGGTAGTCATACCAGATTTCCATTTGATTGTAATTAAATTCATCTTTGGAGATGTATTCAATAGCTTCTTCATAAGATTGAATAATTTTCTGGGTATTGACGTATCGTTGATAGTATCGAGCTAGAAACCATTGAAGATAAGCATACTCCTCATGCGAGTGGGTAGGGGGTTTTTTTTCTGTTCTGGAGATGATATCGCTTACCTGATGGTAGTAGGGGACGAATTTATTCAGTTTTTCAAGAAGATAGGTATGAAGGGTCATGATTTTGGTATTGGAGTGGATAGGAAGGGATTCTATGCCCAATTCTTTTTTGAGGTCAATCAAAAAAGAGAGAAGTTCTTCTGCTGTGTCATAGTTATGAAGAATAATCTCCAGTTGGACTACATTCATCAAGCTCATACAGAGTTCTCGATAGTCTCGTAGTTCGATATTTAATTTGAGGGCACGGCTATAGTAGTAGAAGGCTTTGTGAAAGTTCTCGGCTGAAAAATAAACATAACCGAAGCCGTTATAAGCATGGCAGAGTTTGCGAAAATCACCAAGTTTTTGACGAAGTTGAATGGATTTTTTGTAAAAACGTACGGTTTTTGGATAGTCATATTTTCGACTGTAGAGAATAGCAATATGGTGAAGAAAAAAGGTCTGACGATAAAAATGCCGGTGCTTTTTGGCAAGAGAGAGATTTTTTTTGAGGTGCTGAATGGTTTTTTCTTCGGATAAAATATCAGCACTCATCATGGCATAGTAGTAATTGCTGGTTAAAAAAAGATAAAAGAGGGGATGAAGACGTTTAACAGCAGGAACAACTCTCTGAAAAAAGGTTTCAAACTGAACAAGAGAGATATCCCCACAGACAAAAAGAAGCCCCTGAATAGCCAGGAAGAGGTTTTTTTCTTTTGATGGACAGAGCTGGGCTGTGTGACGGGCAATCTTCAAGGCGGTTTCTCGTCCAGCATCTTTGTTAAGGTAGAGATAGGCTTGCAGGATTTGTGTCTTTACCAGAGTTGGGATATCATTGTATTCCTGGAGAATGGAGATGGCTCTTTCCATGGAGAAAATAGCCTCATTGAGAGAGCCTTCAAAAGCCAGGGCAAGAGCAAGGGCTTTGAGGGTTTCTACACTCTTTGAAAGAGGAAGTTTTTCTTCTTGTTTCAGAAGTTCTTCGGCAAGGATCTTTACATCACGCCAGGCCCAATGTTGTTCACAGATTTTTACCTTGAGATAAAGTTCTTCTAAAGAAGGAGCAGAAAAGCGGATGTTGGCTTCTTCGAGAGCATTATCAGAAAAGGTAAATTCAAAAGAATAAAGCTTTTTTTGATATTTTTGAAAAAGGGTATTCCACTCTATCGATTGTGCTTCTGGAAGATGGGGCACAAGACGCATATCCATCAAAAGAAGGAGTGAGAAACTACTCGGATTCTCCAGAATGGAGGAGAGAAAGTCAAAAAAAGCCAGTGAGGCTTTGTGAGTACATCGTAAAATTATGAGATATGGGCGTTTGAGAGAGAGAAGACTGAGAAGTTCTCTCAGTCCTTGGAGAAGCTCTTTTTGGAAGAAGAGGTATTCTTCCCTATCAAAGTACCATGTGTAAAAGGGAACAGGCATGTTTTCGGGGTGAAAAATTATAGAAAAAAGCTGTTCTCTGGCAAAATGAGAAATCGAGAGTTTTGAGAAATACTCTTCTTTTTCCTTTGGAGAGGCTTCTGAAAAAAGATCCCTGAGCAGGGTGAGAAAAGGTTCATAAGGGGCTTCCTGGATGGTTAAAAAGTAGATATCTTTGTGGATAGGACGTTGCCTGAAAAAAGCCCGAATAGTATGTTCGAGTATACCGGTAGAATCGGTTTCAATAGAAACCACTACCGGTGGATCCTGAGACTCCATAAGAGAGAGAACATCTTCGAGTCTTTTAAGTTCATCAGGCATAATCCCTCCATGGCTTTGCTTTTTTCCTCAAGCAAAAAGGAAAACATCCCCTCCACTATGATAGAGAAAAATGGTGTTTCTGTCAATTTTTTGGGAAGGAGTGGTGAAAAGCTTTGAGAAATAGTCCTATAAGTCCTGTTGCCATTAAGGAATGGGCTATGGTGTACAGAACACTTCTGAGAATACTATTTTCCCAGAAAAGCATACGATCAGCATGGAAAAGTCCAAGTCTGGGATCATTTCCCACTGTGGCTGAAAGAAAAAGACCTTTGTAAAGTCCCAGCGTAATCGTAAAAAGGACCCCTGCGACATAAATCCAGAAAAGCGTCTTGGTTCCAGAGGAAGCCTCGGATAATCCTTTGAAAAACACAGCAAGTACAAAAGAGAAAATAGCAAACAAAAGTATATGACCATGAGTAATAAACAAGTGAAATCCTACAACAATTTGGCGGTCAAGATAGATGTTTTTGAAAAAGAAACGAGTCCATTCTCTATCAAGAATACCAACCAGAAGTCCCCCAATGAGGAGTACCAATCCAAACTGAAAAAGTGAACGACTAAGATTTTTCATAAGAAAACCTCCTTCTCCGATGGAAAGTGATAGTATGAGTATAACGAAAAGAAAAATGATTATCCACATTTTGATGTAATGTTTTTTGTGAGAAATTTTACTCTATGTATTTTGCTATGGAGAATGAAAGGGTTATCTTCACTTCTAAAAAACGCAGAAAAACCTGAGAAGAGCCAGACTGACTTCTGGATCAGGTATTGGTAGATGTGAGAGGTGCTTGTTTGGTGTGCAGGAATACCCCTTCTGTCAGAGGGAAATAAGACAAATTTTTCATTGAGACACTTGACTTTTTCCAATTTTGTGTTATAGTATATATTAGAAAAGGAGACAATTTTAAGAGGAGGAGACTATGAAAAGATTTTGGTTTGTAGGAGTTTTCTTGCTTCTGGCAGGTTCCTTGTTTGCAGATCTCGATAGTAGCTATGTGAGCTACGAGATAATGGAGACGAAGGGAAATACCATTTATGTGCGTTTTCGTGTGAATGTGCCCTATCTGATTCAGTACACCAAGGACCAGATTCAGGTTACCAAAGATCTCATTGCGAAGGAAAAGAATCCTCGCAAGAAAGGTAAGTTCGAAGAGATTCTTGCTCATTATGAACAGCATTATGATCTTCTCTCCAAAAACAAGGTGAAGGCCATTTGTGTTTTTGGTGATTTTAATGGTTGGGCTACTTTTGCCAGTGAAATTCCTAACAAGCTGGAACCTACGAGCAAGAACCCTGACACTTGGTATACCAAGACCCTTGTTCCCTTTGTGGTAAAACCAGGTGAAAAGATGCAGCTTCGTTACAAGTTCGTGATTGATATTGGTGTTCAGTACAAGTCTAAGGATGGTAAGCCCCAAGACTATCTCTATCTGGAAGATCCTCGTAACCCCAACAAGGATCTTGATGGCTTTGATGGTTACAATTCTTACTTTGTTTACGAAGGAAAGTAAAGACGAATATCCCCCTTCTTTTCTCTTGAAAAGAAGGGGGATTTTTATATTTTCTCAAAAGGGGCGATCATGAGTGATCGGTTTTTTGAAAAAGATGGGGTGGTTGTTGTTGTTTTGCGAGGACATCTCTCAGCTGAAAACTTGAAAGAAGTCGTCGATTTTCTTTCTAAAAAAATGCAAGAAGGGAGTTTTCGTTTTATTTTTGATCTTTCTGAAGTTAGCTGGATGGGTTCTATGGCGTTAGGTATTCTGGCTACAGCTATTCGGGAAGCCCTTTCTCACAATACAAGAGTAAGGCTTGTGAATCCCAATGAAAAAATCGCGAGTCTTCTTCAGGACACTTCTCTGTTGGAACTTTGTCATGTCTATGCGGATCTTGATAAAGCACTGGAATCTTTTAAATAAAAGTTGTCTTTTCCTTCCTGCTGCCTTATAATACGTGAACGGACTAAAAAGGAGGATGATATGGCAGAGAAGAATGTAAAAAATATCAAGATACATCTACCTGAAGGGGATGATATTGTTCACTATGCGAATATAGCCATTATTTCACACTCTCCTGAGGAGGTAGTTCTGGATTTTGCTCAAACCCTTCCTGGAAAAGAGGAGGCTCAGGTGGTTTCTCGTGTTGTGATGACACCGCGAAATGCCAAAATGCTTTTGAAAGCCCTGGAGAATAATATCAAAACCTATGAGGAAAATTTTGGTCTTCTGGTTTTCCCTCAGGAAAAGGATCAGCATATTCATTAGAGGTTGTTGATGAGTCAGGCGAAAAAAACCATCATTGAAATAACGGTGAATCGAAAAGCCTATCATGATTATGAAATGCTTTCTACCTATGAAGCGGGCATTGAACTAACGGGAACAGAGATTAAATCTATTCGAGACCATGCAGTGAACCTGAAGGATAGTTTTGTTCTCATACGGGATGGGGAAGCCTGGGTGCATAATATGCACATCAGTCCCTATGGGCATGGGAATATTTTTAATCACGATCCTACTCGTAAGCGGCGTCTTCTTTTGCACAAGCGTGAAATTTTGAAACTTTCACAGGCGGTCCAGCAGAAAGGGCTTACTATTGTGCCTATCAAACTCTATATCAAAGGAAAATATGCAAAACTTGAAATAGCTGTAGCAAGAGGCAAAAAGCTTCATGATAAAAAAAGTGCACTAAAGGAACGAGATATAAAACGTGATATGGATAGAGAGATTCGAAACTTTCGATAAGAGGTAAATATCTACGAGGGAGAAAAACTCGATTTCCTAGAAAGAAGCATGTTAAAAAGGCGCAGGTTTGCGAGGACTTGTCGTGGTGAGTTTGTTATGGTATGTTGGGATTTTTGAAGGTATACACACACGAAGTCTATTTGTCAAAAAATTCCCACATGCCGTGTTTGTATTTTCTAGCTTTTTTTTCTGCATGAAGGAGTTTGCTTTTTTCTTCTGTAGGTATTTCATTTGAAGCGAAGTGCGTCATTGCCCAGCCACTTTCTATCATCTTTTCATTGATCCATTGATTGGAAAGGTAAAGACTTGCAAGAGTACGGTTGTAATGGTCTTTACCATAGGTAACAAGATGTACAGGTGTTTTTTCTGGTATCATTTGTTGCAAAGTTTTCCATCCATTGGTGCCCCACAGACAAGCAGTCTTGTATGATATTCCATAGCCACGTCTTTTCCATGAAAGTACCTGTCTGATCAGTCTTTGATTATACGAAAGTTCCCAGGCGTCTATACCTACCAATCGAACAACAAAGAATTTGCCTTCTTTTTCAAAGACACATGTATCTCCATCTATGACTTTGACACAGATAGCTTCAAAAGATGGTCTTGGAGAGGTCTCGCACCCTAGAAGAAGTATTAATAAGAAGCAATGGATAAACCATCTGGTTTGACGAGGCATACATATCTCCCATAGGGGCGTATCACTTCGATATTCACTCCTAAGGCTTCAGAGAGGAGAGACGAGGTGAGTCCTTCAGAGAGTTTTCCCTGATAGAGGGTTTTCCCTTCTTTGATGATATGGAGAAAATCAAAAAAAGGCATAATTTCCTCTGTATGATGAGTGACCATGATCATTCCGACGTCCTGGTGACGGCTTGCGATGGTTTCAAGACTCAGAAGAAAAAGTTCTCTTGAAAGAATATCAAGATGGGTACAGGCTTCATCAAGAATAAGGACATTCGGGTGTGCCATCATGGCTCTCGCGATGAGAATTCGCATTTTTTCTCCATCTGAAAGATGACCAAATAATCTACTTGAGAAATTTTTCATCCCTACTAAAGAAAGCCAGTAGAGGGCTTGTTCTTTTTCCTGTTCTTCTGCTTTGGCATACATCCCAACCCATCCATGACGGCCACTGATAACGGCATCTAGGACGGTTTCTCCGGGATGCATGGATTCTTTTATCCAGGTGTTGACGAGTCCTATTTTTGAACGAAGTTCACGCAGGTCACTTTTTCCATCCTCTTCTCCAAATCGCCAGATTTTTCCCGATGTTGCCATCTGGTAACCAGCCATCACCTGCAAAAGACTACTTTTTCCACTTCCATTTCGACCAAAGAGGATCCATTTTTCTCCTGCTTGAATATTCCAGGATATGTTGGAAAGGATCAAATTCCCTTCTAAAATCAGGTTTACATTCTCCAGATGAAAGAGTTCCATGTTTACTCTCCTTGAAAATTGTCAAAATAGGTATGCTGAATCTGGCGGATTTCTTCTTCCGCAGACAAAAGATATTCCACCAATCTTGGCTCAAACTGGCTTCCGCTATTCTCTTTCATATAACGGACTACTTGATCCCATGGCCATGCCTTTTTGTAGCATCTATCTGAAGACAAGGAATCAAATACGTCTGCCACTGTGGTGATACGGGCATAAAGATGGATGTTGTTGCCCTTTTTTCTATGAGGGTACCCATTGCCGTCAATACGTTCATGGTGTTCAAGGGCAATAATGGCTGCTGTTTTGAAAATTTCACCGGAAGATTTGCAAAGCATGTCGTGTCCAAATATGGTATGTTTTTTCATGAGTTCAAACTCTTCTTCTGTGAGTTTTCCTGGCTTGTGGAGAATAGCATCAGGAATAGCAAGTTTTCCCAAATCGTGCATAGGGACTGCCAGCTTCAAAAGCTCTATTTCTTCAGGCGAGAGACCACATTTCTTTGCGATAATGACAGCATATTCACTGACCCTTCTCACATGATTTCCTGTTTCGCGGGAACGGGCTTCAGCAATTTCACTCAGCCTCAAAATAATCTCTTTCTGCGTGGAGCGTAATTCTATGTTGAGGTTATGGATTTCTTGGATCATCTGGTTGTTTGCCCTGACCATAGATCTCATTTTTCGTGTTTCTACCACAAGAAAATTCACAAATACAGCCACCCAACCGTACGATGTAAAGATATGCTGACTCATAATGATACCTTGCTCTCGGAGAATATCTAACAGAGCTGTGATACCCAGAACAAGAAAACCACCAAATACTTCTCGTGCCCAGGGATTTGTTTTTCTGTGGTAAAAGATAAGGCTGAGAAGAACTGGTAAAAAAAACATCAAAAAAACTTCGAAAGGGTAGAGAACAAAAGCTAAAACATTAAAGGAGAAGAGTGAACCGATCACTGTGACACAGCCAAAACCAAAAAGAATGTAAGAAAGAAACGTATGCCAGCGTTTTGATAGAGAGAGTATACCTCTTATCATCTGCCAGATGAAAAAGGGTATAAAAAAGAGGCTCCAGAGTTCAAGAAATCCATAAAGACGAGGATGAAGCCCAAATATCCACCATTTAGCAAGAGAGCGAGTAAAAAGATAGATAGCGAGGGTGAGAGCAAAGCCAAACAACCATCCTATAAACTTTTTACTATACCAGTAAAATGTTACCAGAGAGGCAAGTGCTGAGAAAAGAATCAGTGCTACCATCACCCAAAGGGTGATATCCCGACGAACAAGAAGTTGTAAAATATCACTGAGGTTTCCTACAAGAATGGGCAAACGTGGGAAGCCAAGAAAAGCTGTATCTGAACGAATACGAATGAGAAAGGCTTCTTCAGACAGACTTGTAAAAGAGTCGTTTGTCAAAGAGATTATAATGGGGAAAAAGGAAAAAAGAAATTCTTTTCGATTGCCAAAGGAATAAATGAGATGCTTGTCTTTGTAAAGAGCTATTTCATGATCCACGGAGGGAATGTAGAGAAAGGTATGGTTTGATATTCTGATTTTTGCCTGAAACCATACTTCTCGAAGAGAACTGCCTACCCAATGGATACGAGAGGGCTTCTTCCATGTGGAGG
>JBKBIS010000042.1:0-9871 GCA_046294145.1 Brevinematales bacterium
AGATGATTTCAGGCCGTCGTCCTTTCGAGGCAAAGGACATAGCTGGATGGGTACATGCTCATCTTGCAGAGAAGCCTCAAAGTCCGGACAAAATTTCCGGGTGCCCACCTCTTCTTTCAGCAATCATTATGAAACTTCTGGAAAAAGATCCTGAAAAACGGTATCAAAGTGCCTATGGACTTTTCTATGATCTTCACAAAGCCCATCAAGGGTATCAAAAAGAAGGAGAATGTAAAGAATTCCCCTTAGGAGAGAGAGATTTTTCCCCAAGACTTCAGTTCTCTCGTAAAATCTACGGTCGAAGAAAAGAAAAAGAAACCCTTGATGAGATAATGAGAAGAAGTCTCCTGGGAAGTCTGCAACACGTGGTACTTGTAGGCCCCAAAGGAGTGGGTAAAACACGACTACTTGAAACCCTGGAAACTGAGTACCAGACCAGGAATATGTGGAAAGTCAAAGTGGTTTTTTCCCAGGAGAGGCAATCCACTCCCTATCATGGTCTGAGACAATTTCTTTATGATATCCTTCAGCAATTTTATATGCTTCCAACAAATGAACAAAAAGCCCTTCAAGAATCCTGGGAAAGAATAGCACATCACAGGAAAGCCCTCACTCTCATATTCCCCGAAATGGAAAAGGTTTTTGTGCCAGAAGAAAAAATAGAAACCCTGGATCCAGAAGCTACACGGAATCGACTTCTGTATGTATTTGGTGAATTTTTTCAAATCCTGGTTTCAAGAAAAAGACCTCTCTGGTTAGTACTCGATAACATCCAGTGGGCAGACCAGGAAAGTCAATTTCTCTTTTCGTATCTTGCCAAACAGAATATCTCTTATGTGGGAATAATCTCCGTTTTTCAGGGAAATATCTCTGAGTGGGAAAGCTTTTCCAGATTTTTAGAAAAAACTCCCTATCGCCTTGTGGAGATAAAAGAATGGAATGTAGAGGATATCTCTCTTTGGCTCTCTGATCTTCTGTTAAAAAAAACTGACGAAGTAATGGAATTAGCGAAGATCTTTTTTGAGAAGACTAGAGGCAATCCACTTCAATGCGAAATTTTCATACAAGAGCTGGTCAAAGAAGAACTCATCTTTCTGGATGGTTATCGGGGCTGGAAATGGGAAGAAAAAAACATCCTCTCCTATGAGATGGCCCAAAGTAACGAAGAGGTACAAAACATTCTTCATAGCCTTGATGAGGATAGTCGCCGTGTAGTGGCACTCGCCAGCTGTATTGGGAACCGTTTTACCCTTGAGATGATGGGAAATATCATAGGCATATCACCAGAAGAAACCCTGACCCTCCTGGATGTCCTGATAGAGAAAAAACTCCTCTCCATTCAGACAGGCATGATAGTCTGGAGTCATCCCCAGACAAGAGAAGCTGTATACCTGACCCTTACCGAAAGAGAAAAAAGTTTCTCACATTACCTGATAGGGATATATTTCCTGCAAAAAGGAAGAGAAACCTTAGAAGACAAGATTTACTTTGTACTGGATCATATACTCAAAGGTTTATCTTTTGTGGAATCGAAAGAAAAAAGCGAAATGATTCTTTCCCTCGTCATGGAGGTGGTAGAACAAAATAAAAAATCAGGAGCTTTTGCTGCTTCCTACGAAATCCTTTCAAAGATCAGTTCCCTCGCATCCACAATAGGAGAAAAAGAATGGTTTTTGAAATTCTACAAGGCATACGCGGAAGCCTCTTACTATACTGCTCATTATGATACCCTCGAAGAAACTCTCCATATACTCAAAGAGGCTGGATACGATGAACTAACATGCTTTGATCTCTGGCTCCTTTTCATGAAAGCCCTTGGTAGCCAGGAAAGATATGACCAGGCTACCAGTTTGTTTTTTCATCTAGCCTCTCTTCTTTCTCTTCACATACCAAGGCATAATCTATTGACAAAAATTCTCCCCCTTCTTGTGGAGATAAAATTTCGAATAGACGCTTTTTCCGAGAAAAAACTTCAGAAAATGCCTGTGAATCAAAATCCTCTCATCGCCCGGCAGGCAGAGCTTCTCTTCTCATTTTCCCCCTTAGCATTTTTCACCTCTCCTTTTTTGAATATATATATAAATCTTCTCGGAATGAAGCTATCCCTGACAAAGGGACTTCTTCCAGAAACCCCCTTCTTCTTGATCGCCACAGGGATTGTTTTTGCCGGGCTGGGAAGCAAAAGACGGGGAAACACGGTAGCCGATCTGGGACTTTATCTTATGGAAAAGCTGGGTTATACCAAAAATATAGCGGGAAACTATTTTATCTACTATTCGTTTCTTTACTTCTGGGTTCATCCTCAGCACGAAATGCCTGAAAGACTCTCTCGTGTGTATGATATAGCCATCTCACGGGGTAATATAGAATATGCGGCGTATGCCCTGATGGTCATGAGCCTTCATCAGTGGCAGGTAAGTTCTTCCCTTACCATTGCCAGAGAATATATACGACAGAACATATCAACTCTCCAGAGCTTAGGACAAACAAGCCAGGAAAGGGTCACAAGACTCTGTCTTCAATTGGTAGAAAATCTTGTAACTTTTTCGGATAACCCTACGAGTATAGAGGGAGAATGGTACAGGGAAAGTGAATTTCGTCCTATCCATGAACAAGAAGAGGATTATTTTATTCTTCGTTATCTAGATTTATACAAGCTTATTCTGGCTTATCTTTTTGAAAAATATGAAGTGGCTTATCAAGTAGGAAAATCAACAGTAAAGTACGATCCCTCTACTCGTTCTACGCCTGCTTATTTTCTCTATGTACTTTTTATAGGACTTACCTCCGCCAAATTGGCTCAAACCCCTGTAGGTAAACATAAACAACAATTTCTTGCGCAACTTTCTCAAGCGGAACACCTCTATCGATCGTGGGCAAAACTCTCCTCTGAAAACTATACGCCGGGCTGGTATCTTTTGCGAGCTGAAAGATATCGGATCTTGAAAAGACCCTGGTATGCCCTCCATTTTTACGGAAAGAGCATAGAAGCCGCCCACACAAGCGGGTATAAATTGTATGAAGCCCTGTCTTTTGAACGCCGGGCTGATTTTTGGGAATCACAGGGTGAAAGTCTTCTCGCAGAAGAGGATAGGCTTCAGGCTCTTAGATTATACAAACGCTGGGGTGCCGAAGCCAAGGTCAAACATCTTGGTTCCTGTCATCCTGTACTCATGGCAAAGGCTTTCTCAAGAGAAGACAGTACAACCCACCATACCCTCACATCTACAGGAACCCAGACGGTAGATCTGATCACTATGGTCAAGGCAAGCGAAGCTCTCATGGGAGAAACAGATGTGAATGCTCTCTTGAAACGTATCCTCACTATGGTAGTTGAAAATGCCGGAGCTGAAAAAGGGGTGTTTCTATATGAAAAAGAAGATGTACTGCTGGTAAGGGCTATCAAAAATCCCGATCAAGAAGCCACGGTTGTTGCTTTGCCTTTTGAAGAGTATACAGATATGCCTCAAAGGGTGATTCAGTATGCACTGCAAAAGGACGAAGAACTCCTGGTTGAAGACGCTCAAGAAAAATCTCTTTTTGCTACCGATACTTATATTGTCAAACAAATGGTAAGATCTCTTCTGGTCATTCCGGTGTATCGGGTAGGCCATCGGGTGGGTTTGGTTTATCTTGAGAACAACATGGGACCGGGTATGTTTACCCACGAACGGGCAAAAACTCTAAAAATACTCTTAGCTCAGGCCTCTATTGCTCTTCAAAATGTAGATCTCCTCAATCGAATAAAGGATACTACACGACTTGAAACCGAAATGCATCTTGCCAGAGATATGCAAATCGGACTTTTACCAAAGAAACCTTACCTTGCCGGCTACGAGGTAGTGGGTTTTATGAAAACAGCTGACGAGGTGGGAGGAGACTACTATGATGTGGTAGGAGATACTTCCCCTGCATGGGTGATGATAGGAGATGTTTCCGGCCATGGGTTTGCTTCCGGACAGGTCATGGCTATGACACAAACGGCTCTTCAGGTTCTTGTAAGAGAAAACCCCCTCCGTTCCCCTACAGAGATCCTTCGATTAGCCAACCGTGCTATCACCTACAATATTGGAAATATTTTTGCAGAGGATTTCAAGTATGTCACTATTACCGTTTTGCAGGTATGGGAAAATGGAAGAGTACAATACGCGGGGCAACATCAGGATATCTGGGTATTTCGCGCAAGCACACAAGAAGTGAAGGTTTTTCCTACCGATGGTTTGTGGTTGGGTATAGATACTCTCCCGGGAAGAAAGGAAGAAGACAGGGAGTTCTTGCTTGAAAAAGGTGATGTGATGATGCTCTATACTGATGGATTGACAGAAGCCAGGCAAAATGGAGAAATGGTAGGAGAAAGAGTGAAAGAAGTATTCAAGGAAGTAGCCTCTCAAGGTCTTCTAGCTATTCAGAAAAGAATGAAAGAATTCATTGATAGCTGTGAGGTGCGAGATGATGTGACATTCGTGCTTGTACAACGAAAAGAAGAATAAAAAATATTTCAAAAAAAGAAGCCATCTGGTTGACAAAAGAAAGAAATGATGATATGATGGTAGTGAAGAGTTGCAAAACAATACGCAAAGGAGGCGTATATGAAAAAACTTTTTTTCTTTATCTATGGGATGAGCATGATGGTCTCTCTCTGGGCAGCCAATATGGGTATGGTAAGTATATATGGTGGATACAACAATTGGATATTGGGACAGCTTGTCACCTCACAGATTGAGCAGCCAACCAATGCACATGCCTCGATCGCTGGAGGCGGCATCTCTTTTGGAGGAGAAGCACTGTGGGGAAGTATAGACAAAACCCAGTTTGGACTTGAGGTATCCTGGCAACCACTGCTCACAGCTTCTGGCGAAGATCCAATAACAGGTCAGAAACAGAGTGTAAGTATTTTCCAGATACCTGTTCTTGGCAAGATAGTATTTGGCGGCAAAGGCTTATATGGAAGCATGGGAGCAGGTATTTCCTTCATCTCGGCACTTGGAGACAAAAGCCTGCTTGAAGCCATGAATATGATATTCACCGATCCGGCTTTTACTGTAAAAATAGGAAGCGGTTTTCGTCTCCCGATCAACCAGTTTGTTGGTTTTGATATCGGCGCAGATACTACGATAGTCCTCGGAGACTATGGTGCTTTCCGAAATCTTCCGAACAAGCCCCCCGTATGGCTCAATATGATCCTCTGGTGGCAGATCGGATTTAGAGCAGGGTTGAGTGTGTATTTCTAACACCTGCAAGAGGAAAAGGGAAAACACAGCAAGTGGACAATCGTGGAAAGTCTTCTCATGGTTCTTAGTATAGGCTATAGAAAAGAGAGATAGTGCCTTTTCTTTAATTCATATATGGGGTAACAACCAGAGAAGGATAATTGAAACTTCAAATTTGAGGGTAAATCTTTCTTCGTTGTTCTCTCTTCTAAAGGCGATATTTCTCTTTTTCCTTCGCAGCAGAAAATCAAACATCTGAGAAAGTTTCACATAACCCAGAGCCTATCCAGAACCCTATATTGAAGGGCTTCTGCCACGTGTTTTTCTTCAATAGTCTCTTTTCCCTCCAGATCCGCAATTGTTCGAGAAACCTTGAGAATCCTGTCATAAACCCGAATGCTCAGCATAAACTTTTCCACCACCATAGCCAAAAACTTTTCTGTCGAAGGAAAGATCTCACAAAACCTCTCAATATGAGCATGATGCATCTGACTGTTATGGTATATGCCAAGTCCCTCAAAACGAGCCCTTTGAATTTCTCTTGCCCTCGCAACTCTCATACGGATCACCTCAGAAGACTCTTCTGTCCCACGTTTCTGGATTTCAGCAAAAGGGGGACGGGAAACCTGCACCTGGAGATCAATACGATCAAGAAAAGGACCGGAAAGCTTCTGAAGGACAGCTCGCATTTCCCTTGTATCCCAGTTATCAATATCCGCATGCGTACGGGAAGGATTCATAGCTGCCACCAACATAAAATTGGCCGGAAAAACCACCGAACCCTCAGCTCTTGAAACAATAATTCTCTTCTCTTCCATAGGTTGACGAAGAGCCTGCAAAACATTTGCCCGAAAAAGAGGGAGTTCATCTAAAAAAAGTACACCATGGTGAGCTAGACTCACCTCTCCAGGCCGAATCCATTTATTACCCCCTCCTGTGATAGAAACATCTGAGGCTGTATGATGAGGAGAACGAAAAGGACGCTTTGTCAGAATGGGGCAATTTTCATCCAGAAGCCCAGCCACACTATATACCATACTTGTCTCTACTGCCTCCTCATATGTCATATCCGGAAGAATTCCCCCAAGTGCCCTGGCAAGCATGGTTTTTCCTGTACCCGGAGGACCTACCATCAGAAGATGATGCCCTCCAGCCGCTGCTATCTCAAGCGCTCGCTTGACCAAAGACTGTCCTCGTATATGCGACATATCTATCTCAGTCCCAGGAGAAGACGACACCCCACGCTTTAGAAACGAAATAATCGGCTTCTCTTTTCTCACCACATAGGCATACGCTTCCTGAAGCGTATGAACCCCTATCACCTCAATCCCATCCACCGTTTGCATCTCAGAAACATTAGAAGCCGGACAAAGAATTCGTTCAAAACCCATTTGTTTTGCTCGAAAGGCTATAGGAAGCCCTCCGGGAATAGGGCGAAGCCTCCCATCAAGGGCAAGCTCTCCCACCACCAGAAGGGAACCAATATCCTCAGGAGCTTTTTCCATACAGAGAATAGCAAGAGCAATAGGCAAGTCAAAAAGGGTTCCCATCTTTTTGATACCAGCGGGTGCCAGGTTTACAATAATTCTCTGCCCTGGAAAATGAAAACCTGAATTCTGGATAGCCACTTCAATTCGACGAACTGACTCTTTCACCGCCTGAGTAGCCATCCCCACAATCTCAAACTCCTTCACTTTAGGCTGAATATCCACTTCAATATCAATAGGAATAGCATCAAGCCCAAGAAGAGACATACTCTGCATACGAAGAATCATAGCTTCCTCCTTTATTTTATTTCTCATACTTATATTATCGAAAAAATTTTGTCTTATTTGTTCTATTTTGTTTTATTTTTAATACAAAAAATGTATTTTTTTCAAAACAATTATTCTATGTATTTTCATGATAAAGAAATAGAAATTAAAAAAAATTTTAGATTTTCTACTCCATAGAAAATATACCTGAACCAAACAATCCTGAACTCCACACCAATCCCAAAGAAAATCTTCTCAAAATATAAAAATAATTATAAAAAATTGACTTTTTTCTTTAGCTATATATTAGAAATAAAATTATCTATCAAGGGGGATTCTATGGAACAACAGACCTTCCAAATACCCCTTTTAGGTGACGATTTTCCCTCGCTTTCACTTCAAACGACTCATGGTATCCTGAACCTGCCAGACAATATGAAAGGTTCGTAGTTTATACTTTTTAGTCATCCTGTTGATTTCACTCCTGTCTGTACCACTGAGTTTGTAGCATTTCAAGATCTGGCTAAAGATTTTGAACAACTTGGGGTAAAGCTTATAGGGCTTTCTATAGACCAGGTATTTAGCCACATCAAATGGGTAGGATAGATCAAAGAAAAACTTGGAGTACAGATTACTTTCCCCATTGCTGCAAAAAATGATGCTATTGCCAATCGGTTAGGACTTCTTCATCCTGGCAAAGGTACAAACACAGTCCGCGCTGTTTTCATTGTGGACCAAGATGGCAAGGTACGTCTCGTACTCTACTATTCCCAGGAAATATGAGGGGTATGACTGGTGGTTCTGTCATAAAAGCCTTTGACCCTAAAACCTTCCTCTTTCCTCAGGTTTTTGCCTGGGGTTTTTATAACAATCCGAAGAAAAAACCATCTTACTCCCCCTTTTAAGACAAGAAAAAATATCTATCAAAGATTTTTCTTGACGAAATAAAACGAAAATAGTATAATTATAAGTGGACGGACTGGTCCGTCCGTTTTGACAAAGAGGTATGATATGACGATTATTGACAATATTCTTCAAAACTCCCTATCCGACCTCGACAAAAAGATTCTCGAAGAGGCACGAAAAGCTTTCCTCATTTATGGCTACGCGGGAACCAACGTTGATCAAGTTGCTCATCATCTCAGAATAGGAAAAGGAACTATCTATCGTCATTTTCACAACAAGGCTTTTCTTTTTCTCTCAGTCGTCATTTATACTTACCAGGAAATGATTGTCCATTTTCAGCCTATTCCTCAAATAGAGAATCCTGACGAAGCTTTTCATGCTTACCTCAAAACTCTCATCAAGCTCAACTATACCATAAAACCCTTCTTTTCTCTTTTGAATCCCCTTGAATTCGGGCGAGAATTCCAGCATGAATGTGGAACCAACCCTGAAATCAATGCTCTGATGCAGCGTTTTCAAAAAGAAAAAAATGAAGGACTTGCTTTTCTCACCCAGATTATAGAAAAGCTCAAGCAAAAGCATTCTATCAAGAGCCCTCTTGAAGCCTCCAAGATTGCGAGAATGATATTTGTCCTTGTCAACAACTACCTTCGAGATGAACCGTCTGATCCCTCTTCCCTCCAAAAAACCACCGACGATCTTTTGTATTTTATTCACCATGCTATAGAATACACATCATCCATTGTCAGGGAGGAATCTCTATGAAACCATCTTTTCTCATTCTCTTGTTAACATGCTCCTTGGGTATGGCTCTCCCAGAGGATCTTTCAAGGCTTCTGGAAGTAGCCCTGCTCAACAACCCTACCCTCAAACAGTACCGTCTCGATGTTCAAATTGCTGAGGCTCAATTCCAGCAAGCCCTGGCTGATTTCTGGATCCCAGACATTTCTGCAGGGGCAAGCTTTACCTACCTTGATCCAGATACGGTCAATAGAGGCAAAATGACTGTCCCCCAGTACATCATAACCAACCTCAGTCTGCCTGTTTTCAATAGTGGTATTCCAACAGGAGAATATGTCCTTGCACCTACCACGGTACCAGCGGGATTTACCACCAATCAGACTGTTTTTGCTGACAACTATGGGCTCCAGCTACAGATTGCCAAACCCCTCTTTTTAGGCTTCCGACTCGCCAATAACCTCAAAATTCGTGAACTTAACCTTCGTTTAGCCAAGCAGAAACTCCTTGACCAGGAACAGAGCATCAAGGCCTCTGTGATTCAATCCTACTATAATCTTCTTCTTTTGAAAGAAAATATTCGCCTCTCCCGTCAGCTCAGTGAAGCTCTCTACAAGCGCTATGAATTCATGCAGGCCAACTTCCGGGCAGGTCTGGTATCTGATTATGATGTACTCAAAGTAGAGGTACAGTACAAAAACACACTTCCCACTATCCAGCGATTAGAAAGCTCCTACACCACAGCTCTTCAACAATTCTGGCAAGTAATAGGTACCAATACAGAACCCTCTGGTCATCTCTTAGAAGCCACCAACCTTACCCTTTCTACAACCAACGAAAGTGATATTGTTCCTCTGGTACTTGCTCATCATCTCTCCCTTGTTCAGCTTCGAACCACCAAAGAAATACAGGAGTACACCCGCCGTATTCAACAAGCGGATAGACTTCCTACTGTCAATAGCTTTTTCACTCTGAAGTATGATTACAAGATCACAAACAGTGGGGACAAAGAACGTAACTGGAGTCCTTCCTGGTCAATAGGGTTATCCGTCAGTATTCCCATCGATGAGTGGCTTCCTTTTTCAAAAAATAGTGCAGTCCTGAAAGAATCCTCTCTCTCACAGGAAAAAACTGATCTCACTCTCACTACCCTGGAGGATCAGATTCGTCTTCAGGTGAGAAGTCTTCTCTCTCAGATAAACGATCAGAAACAAGCTATAGAAGCTCAGACTCTCAATATGCGCCAGGCTCAAAGAGGGCTTG
>JBKBIS010000043.1:0-9648 GCA_046294145.1 Brevinematales bacterium
CTTGTCAGAAAACCGGTGAGTATCCCCAGACAAACAGAGCCAAAGGTTCTATACGTGAGAGAAAAACGAAGCGTCCTCATCCATACCACAACAAAAAAACTATAAAACAGAATCCATCCCACTATCCCCGTTTCCACAAGAATGGCCAGGTATCCCTGGTGGAGATAGTCTGCTACTGCGTAGATGTCATAATTATGACGCTTTTCGTAGTAGTATTCCTTGAAATTCATGAGTCCTATGCCAGTGAGAGGATTTGCCTTTTTCCAGAAATCAAGCCCAGCTTGTATCTGGTGAAGTCTATGAACATTGGTGTGGAAAAAGAGGGGATTTTTGATACTCTGAGCCCACTTGGAGTCTGGTGCTACAAGAACAAAAGTGAGAGGCAGCAAAAGAAGAAGAAGAGCAAGATAACCCCGCTTTAGAAAAAGAAGCTGGACAAAAATACCAACAAACGCAAGAACAAACCCCCCCCTTGATTGAGTGAAAAGAAGAGTGGCTATTCCTATCACAAGACCAGTGACAAGAAAAATCTTTTCTTTTGTGTTTTTTTCTTGAAGAAACAGGGCAAAGAGAAAAGGAGTCATCAGTCCAAGCCAGTATCCACCTCTGGCTGACCATTCAAAGAGAGAGGCAATTTCATGTTTATGGTATGGCCAGAAGAGAAGCCAAAAACTTCCGTTCCATATTCCCACGTTCTGCTGGACCACAATCTGCTGCCAGAAGCTTACCGCGCCACTTGTGAGAAAAGCCCAGACAATGGCTCTTCCCACTAACTTCAGAGGGAGATGATGCAGTAACTGCCCTCTAAAGGTAAAAGCAATGAGTATATACCCAAGAAAAAGAAAAGCTGATCCTATACCGTTGAGGGGAAAACGCGCCAGAATACCAGAGAGTATAGCCCAGAAAAAAAATCCCACTACCAGAGCATGATACCACCGGAAATGATATGTTTTCCAGCTTTGAGAAAACCATGAGAAAACAGCAAGGAAAAGAAAAAAGACAGAGAGAGTACCAGACCATCCGAAGAGCAGAGCAAAAAGGAAAAACCTGCTCCCCCAATCAAGTTCTCTGGTTGTTTTCATCCAGTAGGCAAACAGAATCAGCAACAGGACCAGTACCCCGATGACAAATGAATGGACAAGAAGACCCTTTTGAAGATAGACAACAACACTGGTGGGAGCCACAACGAGAGAGGCTTCTTTCAGTGACAGGAAGAAGAGACCCTTCTTTTCAGGTAACATAATAGTATTGGTTTTTTCTCCGATCACCAGGATTTTTTGAGGTTCTGGATTGTGAGAGAGGATGATATAATCACCCTTGGGCAGAGAAACAGAGAGTGGAAGAGGCTTTTGACCAAGGATAAACCACCCGTTCCAGAAAAAAGTCCCCAAAAAAAGGCCCACAAGAGTTATGTCAGCCAAAAGGATAAGATATTTCTTCATTTTTTCTCCTCAGGAAAGGATTGTTGGTCAACGTAATGGACGAAAATAGTCACTTGATTGGTAGGGTTATCGAGGATAATAATGCCCTCCGGGATCATGAGAGATACATTTGTGGAAAGGGTATGGCTCACTCCTTTGAGAGAAAGAGGTGCAGTTTCTATGTACTGAAGATTACTCAAAAGGGTCGAAGGTCCTTTGATAATAACCAGAGAAGGACGGAGTTCAAGAGAGGTTATGGTATAGCCCTTTTCAGGAAATTCGACGATGGTGGGCTTGATAGGCAAACTGGCTACTTCCATGGTATCTATGAAGAGTGTTGTTGTGGTTTTTTCTATATTGACAGCCATAGATGGATCTAATTCTGTGGTGGTCATCTGAATCTGATTGGTATACCAGCCACGAGAGGCATGACTCAGATCAACAAAGACACGGATGTGATGATTCTTGAGTGTCATTACACGATCCTTTTTCCCTTGAATGATAACACGCACGGTGATGTCATTCGTTTTCAGGATTACCATATTGGGTGGGAGGTTGATGTATTGAACAGGAATATAAAAGGCTCTCTGGACACTGGTCTGGGAGTACACAAACCACCACAAAAGAATAGCAACACCCAGGCTCCCTGCTTTGGCTTGCCAATCTTTGAGAAGAAGTGTCTTCCAGCTCCATGTCTGAGAGTTTTTTTTAGAGGAGTTCATAGAGTTTCCCCTTGAGATTTTCATATTCGATGTCAAAGGCAAGATGACCTTCCACAGCGAGAGAAACGGTTCCTTTTTCTTCTGATACAATGATAGCAAGGGCATCACATTCACTGGTGATAGCGATGCCGGCTAAATGGCGTGTACCGTATTTGAAACGCCTGGTTTTGATGGCATCAATTTTCACAGCGGGGATGATAACTCTGGCAGCGACAATCCTGTCCCCTTGAATCACCACCGCTCCATCATGGAGGATGTTGCCTTTGTAAAAGAGAGAAAAAAGCATCTCTTTTGAGAGTTTGGCATCAATAGCCAGGGCGTCTTCCATGAGATGCCTGAGGCCAACATTTCTTTCTATGAGGATGAGGGCTCCCATGTGTTTTCTAGCCATTTCAAAAACGGCTTCTGCGAGCTCTTCCACGACATTGGAATACTGTTTGTGAAAAATAGAGCCCCCCTGTCCCACTTGCGAGAATATTCTCCTGATCTCAGGCTGAAACAGAACCACAGCTAGTATAACAAAATTTCCTACAATGTAGCGAAGAATCCAGGCAAGGGTCGAAAGTTGAAGAAAATCTGCGGTGATATAAACGGCAAGTACAACCAGAAATCCTTTGACAATACTCATGGAGTTGGTGTTTCGAAAGATAGTATATAAAAAGTACAGAATACCAGCTACTAGTAGAATATCTAAAACAGATGTCAGCCAGGGAGTTAACCATGTCATAAGTACCCCATTTTTTTTATTTTTCTTGCTGTTTATTGTAAAAAAAAAGGTGGAAAAAAGCAATAAAATGAGAAAAAAAGTGGCAGAAACCGGGTTTACATATATGGTGAAGGAGAATGGGGGAGAGATATGGATGGAAGTGGATTTGGCTATGTCGATGTTTCAGCTAGATGGGGGTAGTTTTGCTGAAACAAGGTAATAGCTTCTGGTTCTCCTGTGGTTTATAGTTCCCTTCTGGTTTTCTTGAGATAAAGACCCTCGGAGGAATTGACAGGCTTTTGATTTCTTTTAGGGACTTTATCAAGTATTCACTGTCACTTTCTCTCTCATGGAAGAAGATAAGTGGATTTTTCCGATGAAAGGGCACCTATTGAGAGCAACAGAGAGGCCTCAAAGCCTTCTCTTGAAGTCCTTATAACCAAAGCGTTTATGAAGTCTTACCCGGCCTTTTTCACTGTCCATTATGGAAATATCTGGCAGGCGAATACCATTAAAGGTATTGGTTTTGACCATGGAGTAGATAGCCATATCTGTGAATACCAGTTTATTCCCACGTTTGAGGGGCCTATCGAAGGAATAGTCTCCTATTACATCACCAGCAAGACAGCTCACTCCCCCTATGCGATAGGTGTATGGCTTTTCATAGGGAAGGCCACTCTCAAGGATATGGGGACGATACGGCATTTCAAGAACATCAGGCATGTGAGTAGCTGCTGAGGTATCGAGAATGGCAATATCCATACCATTATGGATAACATCCAGTACAGTTGCTACGAAATAACCTGCATTGAGAGCCACAGCCTCCCCTGGTTCTAAATAAACCTGAACACCATATTTTGCCTTGAAAGTGTTTATAGTCTGGCACAAAAGATCAATATCATAATCCTCACGGGTGATATGATGTCCCCCACCAAAGTTGATGTAGGTCATTCTGGGGATAAATTCCCCAAATTTTTCCTCAAATGCCTGCAGCGTTCGTACTAAAGCGTCAGCATTTTTTTGACACAGGGTGTGAAAATGAAGATAACTGATACCATCAAGAAGATCTTCCCTGAACTGGCTTCTCACTACTCCCAGGCGTGAAAAGGGGGCAGCGGGGTCATACATAGGCACAGGAGCTTCGGAGTGTTCTGGATTGACGCGTATCCCAAAATGAATGGGCTTTTTGTTTTTGGCTTTGAGAGCAATCGGTCGAAAGTATTCCCACTGTCCAAAAGAATTGAAATCAATATGATTGGCATAATGAAGAAGAAGACGAAAATCCTCGTCACTATATGCCGCTCCATAGACGTGAACTTCTTTGCCAAAGGCTTCTCGTCCGAGTCGGGCTTCATCGGGAGAACTGGCACAGGTGCCATGGAGAGTCTCTCGAAGAACATGAAACGTGGCATAGGTAGAAAAAGCCTTCAAAGCTAAAATAATCCGACAACCTGTTTGTTCGATAACCGTCTGGAGAATACGAACATTGGCTCGAAGCCGTGCTTCATCCACCAGAAATACAGGAGTTTTCAGGCTTTCAATATCAATTCCGAGATCGCTTACACTTAAAACGTGCTTTCCTGCCATGGGAGTCCATACTGTCCAATTTTTTCCATAAAGGGATCAGGGTCAAACTCTTCTACATTGAAGACACCTGCTCCTTTCCATACACCAGTGAGAACCATCATGGCTCCTACCATAGCGGGAACACCAGTTGTGTAAGCTACAGCCTGGGTGCCTGTTTCTTGGTAGCTTTCAGCGTGATCACAGATATTGTAGATAAACCTTCGTTCTATCTGTCCTGAATAACCCTCTCCTTCTATTTGAACACCAATCACCGTTTTGCCTTTGTAGTTTTCTCCCAGGGAAGCTGGTTCAGGGAGAAGAGCCTTGAGAAACTCAAGAGGCACAATCTTTTTCCCCTGGAAGAGAACAGGCTTGATGCTGGTGAGTCCGACGTTCTGGAGAACCCTCAAGTGGGTGAGATAATTTTCTGAAAATGTCATCCAGAAGCGAATTCGTTCAATTTCAGGAAAGTTTTTGACGAGGGATTCAAGTTCTTCGTGGAAGAGAAGATAACTTTCCCTTGGGCCTACACTGGGATAATCAATTGGTTTGTGAATTGACATAGGAGGAATCTCTTTCCACTCGCCATTCTCATAATAACGTCCGTTCTGCGTAATCTCTCGTATGTTAATCTCAGGATTGAAATTGGTCGCAAAGGCTTTTCCATGATCACCGGCATTGCAGTCAACGATATCTACATATTTCATTTTTTTGAAGTAGTGTTTTTTCATATAAGCAGTATAGATATTTGTCATCCCTGGATCAAAACCGCATCCAAGAACTGCCATGATTCCGGCCGCTTTGAATCTTTCATGATAAGCCCATTGCCACTTGTATTCAAACTTGGCTACGTCCTTTGGTTCATAATTAGCGGTATCAAGGTAGTGTGTTCTTGTCGCTAGGCAGGCATCCATGATGGGAAGGTCTTGATAGGGGAGAGCAACGTTGATAACCATGTCTGGTTTGAATTTTTTTATGAGCTTGATTGTGTTTTTTGGTTTGTCGGCATCCAAAGCTGCTGTTTGAATTTTTCGCCCATATTTTTCTTGAATACGCGTGGCAATGCGATCACACTTTGCCTTGGTTCGGCTGGCAAGTAGAATATCGCTAAAAACTTCTGGCACCTGTGCACACTTGTGAGCCACAACCTGTCCTACACCGCCAGCTCCAATAATCATAACTCGTGCCATAGTTCCCTCCTTTTAGTCTTTTTCGTAGTAGGTGTATCCATCAAGTCCATCCTCAAGGGCCTTGAGAATGGAAGCACGTTCTTGAACACTGATTTTATTCTCAGAAACAGCTTTTTCTGCCATTTCACGAAAACGGCGCTGGATATATTTGATGTCATATTCTACATAAGAAAGAACATCAGCCACTGAGTCTCCTTCAATTTCTGAAACAAAGGTATAGGTGCCATCTTCATTGACACGGATAGTGACCACGTTGGTGTCTCCTAAAAGGTTATGAAGATCTCCGAGGGTTTCCTGATAGGCTCCTACCAGGAAAACCCCTACATAATATTCTTCGTCACCCTTGAGTTCGTGAAGGGGGAGGGTGAGTTTTTCCCCGTGGGGATCGATAAAGCGATCAAGTTTTCCATCACTATCGCAAGTGATATCTGAAATAATAGCATCTCGAGTTGGCATGGTATCAAGGCGATGAAGAGGCAAGACAGGGAAGACCTGATCAATTGCCCACGTATCGGGGAGAGATTGAAAAACGCTAAAGTTTCCATAATAAATATCAGAGAGAGCTACTTCTATGCCTTCAATCTCTACTGGAACTTTTTTCATCCCTCGGGATTTTTCGCTCACCATAGATACAATGTTCCAAAAGATGTTTTCAGCCAAAGCCCTTTCGCGAAGAGAAATGTCTCCGTGTTTGAAGATATCCCGAATCTGATCTCTATAATAGATAGCATCATTAATACTTTCCTGAAGGTTTTTGATACTGAGCTTCTGGTAGGTTTCAAAGAGGTTTTGAGTGAGTTCATGAGTTCCTTCGGGAAGTTTTTCTGGAGGAGGGGCAGGAGTAAATCGTGTCACATCGAGAATGTTGAAGATAAGCACAGAGTAGTAGGCGACAAGAAATCGACCGGATTCAGTCACGATAGTGGGATGGTCTATCTGATGCTCATCCACGATACTCATCACGGTTTCCACAATGTCGGTACAGTATTCTTCTACTGTATAGTTTCGACTGGAGTGATAGTTGGTTTGTGAACCATCATAATCTACGGCAAGGCCACCACCAAAGTCTACAAATCCCATGGGGGCACCTTCGGAGACAAGACCCACATAGACACGAGTGGCTTCTTGCACTGCGGAACGGATGTCCCGGATATTGGGTATCTGTGAACCTACATGATAATGAAGGAGTCTTAACCAACCAAGAGCGTTTTCTTTTTTGAGTTTGTCTACAAGTTCTACCACTTCAGGAAGACTGAGACCAAAGATACTTCTATCCCCACCTGATTCTGTCCAGTGGCCACTGGCTTTGCTCGAGAGTTTGATGCGTACACCAATCCAGGGTTCTACACCAAGGATCCTGGATCGTTCAAGTATGAGATCAGCTTCACTGGGCATTTCTATGACAAAAATACAACGGTAACCCAGTTTTGTAGCGTAGAGTCCAAGATCAATAAATTCACTATCCTTGTAGCCGTTACAGACGATGAAGGCCTCTGGATCCTTGAGAAAGGCAAGAGCCGCCAGAAGTTCAGCCTTGCTTCCAGCTTCAAAACCATGGTGATATCTACTTCCAAATTCACTCACTTCTTCAAGGACTTGTTGTTGCTGATTGACCTTGATAGGGAAAACACCTTGATATTTGCCTTTGTACCCGAAGGCCTGGATGGCTTTGCGAAAACTCTCATGGAGAAGGGTGATCTGAGAATCAAGAATATTGCTAATACGAAGAAGGACAGGAAAACTTAATCCTCTGGCACGGATTCCCCGAATGATGTCCATGAGGCTTACTTGAAGCGTTCCCTGTTTTGTTCTGTATTGATAAACAACTTCTCCCTTCTCATTGATATCAAAATATCCAGCACTCCAGCTACGAATATTGTAGAGTTCAGCTGACTTCTCTACTGACCAGCGTTCCAGGGGCTCTTTTCGTACCATGAAGATATCCTTCCCTTCTTTATGAGTGGATATTATTGTAGGGAAGAGAAAAAAATATGTCAATTTTTGAGGAAAAAGCTGGAAATACTCTTTTCCTTGACAAGAACGGTATTTTGTGCTATTATATATAGTCAAGATGCCGGGGTGGCGGAATTGGTAGACGCGCTAGATTCAGGTTCTAGTGGGTGTTCAGCCTGTGTGGGTTCGAGTCCCGTCCCCGGCATTTTCTTTTGAAATGGGTGGACAGGTATCGGAGAGTTATCGTCCAAAATCATCTATTTTTTGTTGTTATTCCAGAACTCAACATGTCTTTGTCATGTTTTATATGAAAAGAAACATAAGGTAAAGGTCTTTTTTGTTTTTTATTCATGGGATGAGTGAGAGTTGTTTTTGAGCGATCTTTTGCTATGCTGCTATAACCTTGTTTCAGCAAAGCTGAAACAAGGTTATAGCAAAGATTTTCTTGTTCTTTCCCCAGGACAACTTTTGGCCAATAATCTTCTTGATCGATAAAGAAATAGGTTTCTAAAGAGGTTTTCCTAAAATTTTATACCAAGGTCAAAAGCAAGGTAGAGTCCCCATGCCATATCAAAGGGTTTGTTCACCTGTTGTCCACCCACTATGACCACCTCCTGATACCTGTGATTGAGAATTTTTATGACCAGGGTGCTGGTGATATAGTCTGTGAGTTGATAACGAGAGGAATGATCGAAGGTTATCTCATAGATAGGCTCGATAAACGGGGTAAAAATGGGCTTGTCATAGAGTGTACTCCCCCACGAGAAGGAAAGGTTTTCACTATTCTGGAGGGTAGACCCGCGCAAGTTTATTTTCCAACCAAAGAGATGAATTTCTCTGATGTTCAGGATATTCCAGTTGAACAGGATACCAAGAGAGTGTTTTATACTGGTTTTAAGGGCAAGTGCACTGTCTTTTATAGGAAATCCATAGTTGGTTTCAAAACTGTACCAGTTGGTGATTCTTTGTTCCTGGTTCCACTGTTGGCTATAGCTTGTGGTGAGGCTTATGTCTTTGTGGAAAAAGAGGGTTTGTCTCAGTGTTATATTTCTTCCTAAGGTGAGGAGGCGGGTGAGATAATTTTCTGTCCAGGAAAGAGAGAGATCGAGTTGGAGAGGGGGTATCTGATAAAGGCTATGGTTAGTCCAGAATCGTCCCCAGGGAAATTCAGAGAGAGTGCCAAAAGAGTGGGAAAATACTTGCGTATAGCCAAAATCGACGCGTGAGGTAGCGAGAGAGGTATTATAGCGATAGCGTTTTGGGAAAACGATGTCCCATAGATTCTCATATCGAGGGAGAAGCCATTCCCATTGCCAGTTTTCTTCAAGACTGTACTGGCTTGCCATGAGATTTGTGTAGAAGGAAACAAACATGAGGCTATGAGAACGAGCTTGAACTAAGAAAAAGGGATTATATTCCCAGGGAGGGGCATAATATATGGTGCCTGTGGTTTGCCATATCTCTGGATAAGAAAGAGGATCTTGATTTGACTGATACCAGAGACGGGCTTGCCTTGAGAGGTTTATGCCCAGGGTGTCCAGAAAGAACCACCTTGGATAGAGATTGGCTGCCCACTGATTGGTGAGGGAGTGAGTGTTCTGGAAAGAGAGAAGAGTACCAGAAGAAGTATATGTAAAGGCTTCTCGATTACGGTTCCAGAAGGATTTATTCTCTGTATAGATCCATGGCCAGGGTTTGTCCAGTTGAAAGCCCCAAGAGAAGCCTTCGTTATCTTTTTGCCAGAAGGGATCTGCCCAGTCAAAACCTTCGATGAATCCTTCTTGGATCCAGAGGTATCTGTCCCCAACTCGTGTATGATCAGCAAAGAATTCTCCTCCTTTATCAAAGGTTTGCCTGTCTGCATAGGAGTTGTATTTTTGTTGGTTTTTGCCATAACTACCAAAGAGGGTGAGCGGTCCTGTGATCTGGGAAAGCGAAACAGAGAGAAGCTTCTGTCTTGAAAGGAAGTGGGCTCTATTGGAAAGAAGATCCCCACTGGCTTCGTATATTCCCATGTCAAGGGTTGCCCCGTGTTCGTAGGCTATGTCAATCTGATGGGAAAAAATTTTTGTCCAGGGGAGTTTTTCTCT
>JBKBIS010000044.1:0-9577 GCA_046294145.1 Brevinematales bacterium
CTATAAAAGATCCCGCTACGCGCAAAAAAAACGCTGTCCCAAGGAAAACACCGGTTTTCTCAGGTGTCTTTACCAGCTCACGGACAACAATTTCATCTATACCAAACGTTGCAAAAGCCCCAAAGAGTGAAGTAAAGGCAATAGCAAAATTCCAGAGTCCATATTGTGTGGGACCAAGATACCTAGCCACCCAGACTCCAACAAAAAGACCAACCCCCATACGCAACACTTTATCAAGAGAAAGCCAACCAATATTCTCTACAACACGAAGAAGCATGGGGCGATGAGACAACCACTTGCCTACTATAGGGAGCGAAACAAATAAACCTTGCATAAAAACCTCACTACTCATATTAGTATATCATACCGTCTCTAAAAAGTCAACAAATAACAAATTTCCCTGTTTCCCCACTGTAGACAAAACCCATCCCCTATGCCAAAAAGCCTATCGAAAGAAAATCTTTGGGCTTTCCTGGTTAATAAAGAGGAGTTTTCTTCTCTGAAATGAGCTATTGCTATTACTTTTTTCAGCCCAAAAGACAAAAGAATAAAACTCTCAGAGCCCCAAAACTATTTTTTCCAATAGCAAAAAATCGCAAAAAAAACATCTTGTTTTTCATGAAAAAACAAGATATAATATAACTATAAAAATCCCAAGGAGCGCATTATGGATATATTTTTCTTGCAAAGTTTTTGGGGGCTTTTCTTTCTCACATTTCTTCCCGGTTTTGTTATACTGAGACTCTCTCACTACCGTTCCTCTTTGATACAAGAACTTATAGGAAGTTTAGGGATAAGCCTACTTTTTAACTATATCTTTATTTTTATAGGAACACTCTTCCATCTTTCTTTGCAGATTCCATTATGGATAGCTTCTTTCACTTTTGCCCTTCTTTTTCTTATAATTATTTTTTATGAAACTTCACAAGAAAAAAAACAAAGTTTATGGGTTCTATTATCCTCAATAACCATGCTTCTTTTCCTCTGGTTTTTGAATCAATTTATAGCTAAATCGGGAAGTATACCCTGGGCAGGAGATGACATCTTTGGTTGGAATAACTGGGCACTCGCCTGGTATCAAGGTAAGGGGGTATATGTCCAGCAAAACTTTTATCCTCAGATGCTACCCACGATGTGGGCAACTTCCTATCTTTTCAGTGGAACTAGTGAGATCTTCTTTTTTTCCCGAAGCCTCATGCCATATTTCTTTTTCGGTATTTTTATTATGGGATTAGGCATTTTCTGGACAGAAAAGAGAATAACCCACTTTTTTGGGCTTATCAGTTTAGGATGGCTTTTTTTGCTGTGGCGAGACTTCCCTCGTATGACAATGGGAACAGCTGATATACCTGCCGCTTTTTTTGGTTTTACTTCATTTGGTTTTTTCTTGGAATACACAAAAACAAAAAATTGGCAATCCATGGGAATAAGTCTTTTGCTGGCTGTGGCAAGCAGTCTCACAAAACAATATGGGGTCCTTTATCTGGCTGGATTGGGTCTTCTTTTACTTGTCCAGATAAAAAAATACCCTTCTCTCCTGAAAGAAAAATCTCTATGGGTAATCAGTATAGTCTCTTTCGGATTATTCGCTAGTTGGTACCTCTACGGTTTTTTCGCTCAGGGTTATCACCTGTCCCTTTCAAAACTCTTCACTATTGGCTCTTTTCAAGCCTATTCTGACAATCCTTTCATTTCCCAAAACCCATCTTCTGTAGGAAAAAACATTTTTCAGAGCATGTTGTTTCTAATTCATCAATTCAAAAGTTTCTTAATCTTCTTTGCTATACTCATTGGATGGATTGTCGGAATATTCTCTTCTCCTTACGGATGGGTAACCCTTTTTATCACAATTCCCAGTTTTCTTTTCTGGAGTGAACTTATTGCTTATGATATAAGAAATTTCTCTATAGGGCTTGTCTTTTTTCTCTATCAAGGCGGCATAGGACTTGGTCTACTGTTGGAGAAAATACTTTCTTTCTCTTTTTCCATGAAACAAAAAAAAGAAGAATTGATTTCTTTCTTTGAGAAACAACTCGCAAAGATGGAAAAGGCCTCTTCTTTTTTACTCACACCCACAGGACTCTTGATTGGAATTCTGGTAATAGGGTGTTCTTTTGTCTTTTCTCAACCATACCTCATACAGGAACAAAAAAAACGCATGCGACTCTATGTTGGAAACCATCGAGAAGTCAATACCATGCTCTGTACTTATCTTGAGAAAAACCCTTCCACTATCATATACACCGACTACCCGTTTATTTCCTTTATACCAGACATTCATTTTATTCAGGGATATTTTACCAATATAAGAGAAATCCAGCAGGCTCTAAATTCTCATGAGAAACTTGTTTTTCTGATAATATCATCAAAAGGATTTCCTCCCTCTCAATTTTCTCCAGAGGTGGAAACCTTTTTCCGCACCAATTCTTATCTCGCAAAGGTTATGGAGGTGGAAACAGGAATGTTGGTGGAAAAGAAATAAGAGTATAAAAAGCTATCTCCTTTGATCAAAAAAGAGAGCTAAGCCACAAGCACCATGCTTTCTTCCACAAACTCTCTGTAGGTCCTTGGCCCACAACAGGCAAGTGATAGAAGAATCCCCTCTATACGCTTCTCCCTTCTCGTGTTCCACCGAAAACTAAACTCGTCAAGATAACGCTGCATATGCTTTCGACAGCCATAGTGATACGTCGTCGAAAGAAGTTCCCTCGCTTTTTCCATCATTACACACACCCAATTTGGAAGGGAAAACACTACCCGCTTACCTGCAAGGTAGCCACTTCCATGCGAAAGCCCAAAAAGGTTTCCGGCCTTCGAAGGAAGAAGAGTGAGTTTCGCACAAGAAATTTCTCCTTCTTGTTCCGTTTCCACTACAGGATAGGGACCCCCACTTTTTCTCTGTATCTTTTGAATACCAGGAAGAAGAAACGTCGTGGCTATCAAAAAGGAAAACGCTCTATTATGCCCTTTTCTGATAGCCTGTCGAATTTTGTGTAGAAGAAGCCAGGCCGTTTCATACGATACCTCTAAACGTTTCTGTAAACTTTTCGCAGAAATGCCCTTTTCTTCAGAAAGAAGAGCCAATGCCAGAAGCCACTCCTTGATGGAAAGATGTGAACCGTGAAGAATGGTGCCGCTTTTAAGGGAAACCTGTGCCTGACAGGTTGTACAGCGCCAGAGTTTTCTTCCGGGAATTTTTTTGCCGTGTCTTCCCTGACAGCGTGGACACACAAAACCATCAGGCCAACGAAGGCGAAAAAAGAGCTTCTCACACTCCCTTTCACTCATGTTCTGAATTACCTCGTAGGAAAGATGTTCCATAAAAAACCTCCTTTTTGGTGTTTTTTGATGTTTATAATATATATCGAAAAAAATTTGTTAAATTTGTCCATAGAAGTTATAATATTGTTAAAAGAGAAAATTTTTTTTCTATGAAAAAAAAGGGGGATATGGTGGGTGGGGGGATGGGGAAAATGGTATCTCCTTTTCTCAAAGAAAAACATGATAAGTTTTTCTAAGAAAATAAGTTAGAATAAAAATCTTTGAAAAAAATGGATAGCATGAAAATGATGTCTTCAGATTCCAGAACTTTTTTAAAAAAGGGGTATCCTCTCTATTTTAGGTCTTGTTTTTACCAGGGCTTTTGTGGTGAGGAGAAAAGAGTTCGAAGGCAGTGAAATGATATCCACTTTTTTCAAAAAAAAGCATAGTAATTCATTTCATATCAAAAAATTATTGGCATCCTGTTTGAAACAAGGAGAGAACAAAAAAATCTCGCCTCTCACCTCAAATACCTCTTTCCCATTTCCCCAAAAATAATATTCCTCCTAATTTTTGATCAAAAAGACACGAAAAGTTGCTTTATTCTTTCTTTTGTGCTATAATACCCTATACTCTCTTTTTGAGGAAGGAATATGGATTTCAAGGCTTATGTGCGTAATGTGCCTGATTTTCCTGTGCCAGGTATTCAGTTTAAGGATCTGACTACACTCTGGAAGGATAAGGAAGTTTTTCATAAAAGTATTGACACTCTTGTAGAGCACTATCGAGGCAAAAAAATAGACAAAATAGTAGCTGCTGAAGCGAGAGGGTTTATTATAGGATCTCCCCTTGCTTATGCCTTGGGGGCAGGTTTTGTTCCTGTTCGTAAGGCTGGAAAACTTCCTGCTGAGAAGATCACTGAAAGTTATGCTCTTGAATATGGAGTATCATCTTTAGAAGTACATCGGGACGCCATCTATCCAAAAGAGAAAGTGGTTATAGTGGATGATGTTTTAGCCACTGGTGGAACATGTCAGGCGATTATCCGCTTGGTTGAGTCGCTTGGAGGAGAAGTGGTGGAATGTGCTTTTTTTGTTGTTTTAGATGCTCTTAGAGGTGAAGAAAAGATTTCTGTACCTGTATATACGTTGATGCGTTATTGAAAGATGAAGGACAAGACACAATTATGACTACTTTTTTGAGTGGACTGCTTTTTTTTATTTTTATTCTTGATGTGATTCTTCTGATTCCTGTGGTACTTATGCAATCTGGTAGTGGGGCTCAGGCTGGTCTTTTTGGTAGTGATTTTGCGGCAGGGGCTTTTGGTGCCAAAACAAGTGAGGTGTTGGTCAATTTTACCAAGTGGTTAGTAGCCATTTTTTTCCTGACAGCACTTGGAGTAGCCTATCTTCATCTTCCCAGAACGGCCAAAATTCAACCCACCGTTACCAGCAGTGAGACGGCTCCTGTTGAAACAGTGCCAGCTCCTCAGCCTGCCGAAAGTACTCCTCCTCAAAAATAATCCTCGGTGAGACGTGGCATTATTCTTTTAGCTGGAGGAATTGGTTCTCGCTTTCAGGGGCAGAAACCAAAACAATTTCTTCCTCTCTCTGGACGTCCGGTTTTAGACTACAGCCTTGAGAAGTTTCTTGGTGAAGATGCTCTAATTTGTGTGGTGTGTCATCCAGATTGGAAAGAAGAACTTCTTTATCTTCCTCATTGGGATTTAGGGATTTTTGTGGTTGACGGAGGGAAAACACGCCAGCAGTCTGTTTATCAAGGTCTTCTCTGTTTAGAGGCTCATCACATAGAGGTGGTGGCCATTCATGATGGTGCCCGTCCTCTTTTTTCTCGTTCTCTTCTCGAAAGAGGATGGGAGAAACTTGAGAAGGCTCAGGCGGTGGTTCCTGTTCTCCCCATGACTCAGACATTGGCCTCTGTGAAAGAGGGAGTGATTCATAGTTATCTTGATCGCTCATCGATAGTCACTATTCAGACTCCACAATTTTTTCATTTTCAGGACATATGGCAGGCTCACAAAATGGCTCTTGAGAGAGGGGAAAGAGATGCCACTGATGATAGCCAACTTCTTCAGAAAGAAGGGATTTCTGTCGATACTATACAAGGTGAACCATGGAATATCAAAATTACGACGCCTGAGGATATGATTCTTGCTGAGGCATATGTAAATCAAGGAGTTGGTATATGAAAAGGAGTGTTCTCTTTCTTTTTTTTCTTATGGCAGGGATAACGATTCTTTTGTCTTGTCAAAAAAAGTTGAAACCAGAGGAGCCGGTTGCAAAAGAGATTATTGAACCTACTCCAGAAGAAGAAGCCAAAATCAAGTTGGTTATTAATTTTGATGGGAAATGGAAAAGGGGTTCCAAGGCTATTATTGTCATTAGTGGGAAAAAAGGACGTATTATTGCAAGAAATGGAGCTGAAATTCCAATTGTTGTTCGATACCTAAATGAAAAGATGGTAAAAATTCTGGAAGAGGAATATACGGTAGAGTATCTTTCCAATTGGCTTCCAAAAAATATTGCTAAACAACTTGTTCAAACAAAAGCACTTCGTGCTTATTCTATTCTTGAGATTATTGATGAGAACACCTTAAAAGGAACTGTGTACGGATGGAATGTGATTCATAATAACGAAGTGGTACAGGATATTCAACCGTATGTGAGTGCCGAAGAGTGGAATCGTGTTCCCTGAGAGATGAAATTTTCATAAGGGTGAACTATGAATGATAGAAAAGACAGGGTTGTTCGCGAATTTCTTACACAGGTCAAAATTGAGAGCCATTCTTTCAAAGAAAAGAAAATGTTTGACTATCTCGAAAAGAGGCTTATCGACATTGGGCTTGAGGTAGAGAGAATTCCTTACACTACCGAAGAGGGGAATAGTTCCGAAAATCTTGTGGCTCATCTGAGAGCAAATACATCAGGAAAGAAAACGCTTTTCTTTGATGCTCATGTAGATACGGTGGAACCAGGAGTAGGTATACAACCTGTTCTCGATGGGGAGGTTATTCGTTCTTCAGGACAAACTATCTTAGGTGGAGATGACAAGGCTGCTTCGGCAGCGATGGTAGTGGCGGCCGAGGAACTCATACATAGGGAGCATGGGGATATTCTTTTTGTATTTACCTCTGCTGAAGAGGTAGGACTCGTTGGAGTGCGGTATCTTGATTTTTTTCGTATTCAGGCGGATTATGGTTTTGTGCTTGATTCTCATGGACCTGTTGGAGGGATTATTGTGGCAGCTCCTACCCAGTATCAATATGAGATTTTTGTAACTGGGAAGGCAAGTCACGCAGGTATTGCTCCGGAGGCCGGGAAAAATGCTATTGTTGCGGCTGGAGAAATTCTTACACGTCTTCCTCAGGGCCGCATTAATCGTTTTACGGTAGCCAATGTGGGGGTAATTGATGGTGGAAAAGCCACCAATATTGTGGCTGATTTGTGTCATATACAGGGTGAATTCCGCTCCCACAGAGAAAAGGATTGTGAAAAACTCCAGAGGCGGATCGAAAGACTGGTTCACAAAAAGTCTTTCGAAAAAAAGATAGAAGATGTGAATGTCTGTTTCAAGAAGGTGTACAGTGGTTTTCACTATGAGAGTGACAGCCCCGTGATTCAACTGGTTTCAAGGGCCATGAAAGAACTTGGTATCACTCCTCGTCTTGAATGGACAGGGGGAGGGAGTAATACCAATATCTACAATCAGAATGGTATACCAGCGGTAAATCTCAGTGTGGGAATGGAAGAGGTGCATTCTCTTCAGGAGTATATCCGTATAGAAGATCTTGATAAACTCACCGCTCTTATTATCAAAATCAGTGAACTTTCCTGACAAGACTCTACAAGGTCCACAGGAGGACAGAAATCATGAAAATGGTCCAGATTGCCGGGCAGTACTATTCTTCCGAATCGAGGGAACTTTTTCTGTCCAACATGGGACTTACGAAGATTGAGGACTTGAGTGTCTTTTATCGTCTGGAGAGGCTCTGGTTAGATCACAATGATATTACCGAGATAACAGGTCTTGATAACCTTTCTCATCTTATTGGTTTAAAACTTTCTTATAATAAGATAGATGAAATAAAAAATCTTCGACTTCCCAAACTGAAGTGGTTGTATTTAGATCATAATCGGATTACCCGTCTTCAGGGTCTGGAATTTCTCCCTTCTCTCGAGCTTTTGTACGTTGATGGAAATCCTATCAAAAGCATTGATAAAAACACCTATGACTTTCTTTATCAAAAAAGAGTGATTTTCATGAATGATAAGGGAATGGAAGTGGGAGATGTAGAGGTCTACGTAAAAAAGTACAATATTCGTGTAGAAATGCCTAATTCTGTGAAAATTGGTTCGAGGGAATATCCTATTGACGTAACAGAAATTAACCTTATGGATCCATCAATTGATAGCTTAAAACCTGTTGAGAACCTTGTCAATCTCAAGATTCTGAGTCTTTCCAATACCCAGATAGAGAGGATTCAGTATTTAGATAGTCTTGTTAATTTGAGGGTACTAAATATTGCAAGTGCAAAGATTACAGAGATAGAGGGTCTTGATACACTCATTAATCTTGAACGTCTCAGTTTATCGGGTAATCATATCCGTGAAATTAAGGGATTGGATAGTCTTGTCAATCTTAAAAAACTTGGACTGCGTCGAAATGAGATTACCCAGATTGAGAACCTTGATAATATGCATAAACTTCAGGCTCTTTGGCTTTCTGAGAATCGTATCAGTCGTATTGAAAATCTCTACAAGCTTATTAATTTGCGAGAGTTATATCTGAGTTACAATCAGATTACTAGGATTGTCAATCTTGATAAACTTACCAATTTGCTTTCTCTTCACCTGGATCACAATCAGATTGCCAAGATAGAGAATCTTGATCGTCTCAAAGAACTCCAGGAACTGAATCTTGCTTTCAATAACATTATTTTAATTGAAGGCCTTGAAAAAAATACACATTTGGTGTGGCTTTCTCTTGCTCATAATCAGATCAATGAGATTGAGGGTCTTCATAATCAGGTTAATCTTGAATGGCTTGCTTTGAATGATAATGCGATTAGCAAGATAGAAAATCTGCAAAATCTCAAAAGGCTTCAGTGTCTTTACCTTCACGGAAATCATATTCAAAGGATAGAAAATCTTGATGGGCTTAATCAACTTCGAATTCTTTCTCTGTACAATAATCGTATCACAAAGATTGAGAATCTTCATCCCCTGAAAAACCTTGAAATTCTCTGGTTAAGCTATAACCAGATTACACGATTGGCTAATTTAGAAGTTTTACCCAATCTTAAGAGAATAGATATCTATAACAATCCTATCCGAAGTATTGACCGAAAAACCTATACCCATCTCAAGACAAAAAATGTCAAAGTCAATGGAGTTTCTATTGATGAATATCTTCTTGAGAATCATATCAAAATAGACAATGCCTGAACGTATTTCTCTACTCAAGAAAGACGGTTTCTTACTCCGATAAAAAGGTGAGGGGTTTTATGGCACGGATTTATATTGTCGAAGATGAGGCAACCATTCGACTTTTTCTGGAATCTTTTTTAAAAAAGCACTATGAAGTGGTAGGGTCCTCAGGTAAATTTGAAGAGGCTTACCAGGAAATTCTTGAGAAACAACCTGATCTTGTTATTTCGGATATTATTCTCTTGAATAAAGAGGGAGATGGTATCACCTTGGCTGAAAAGGTGAACCAGCAAAGCTGGATTCCTTTTGTCTTTATGACGGCTATACCATTTCCCAGAGAGGATAAGCGTTTCTTTGCTATTCCTGTGTATGGGTATATTCCAAAACCTATTGATGAGCAAAGACTTGTCAGTGCGGTAGAGGTGGCTCTCTGGAGGATTCATAGCGAAAAGCAACTTGAGATGTTTACTCTCCGTCTGCAAGAAGAAATAGAGAAAAAAAATGAACTGGAGAAAAATCTGAGGCTTATTCTTCATCAACATGAAAGGTTTCTGGAGCAGTTATCGGACGTGGTTTTTGATATGGATACAGAGGGAAGAATTCTCTCTGTGAACAAGGCTATCCAGACGTTTTTGGGATATACGCCTGAGGAAATACGGGGTAGGTCTATTTTAGATTTTGTGAGCGAGGATTTTTTGTTTTTTTCGAGGGAATTGTTGCACTTATTTCAAGAAGAGGTTATAGCTCAGAGAATCTTTGGAGAGAGAATGTATGAGATTTCCTTTCGACATAAAGAAGGTGGAATTCGATGGGGAAGGGTAAATATTGTTCCCCTTCTGACTACTTCTGAGATCCTTGTTGGAGCAAGG
>JBKBIS010000045.1:0-9503 GCA_046294145.1 Brevinematales bacterium
GAAGCATCACCATAGGTCCATCATACACATCCCTCAAAACAGGCTGATTCATATAATCCCTGAGTGTACAAGAAAAAACAAAAATCCCTATCAAAAAGAGAAAAAAAGAAGACCTTGGCATACGCTCCTCCCAGGATATCCCTCATTCATTATACGACAGAACAAAGAAAAAAGTGAAAAAAAAACAAATCATCTTAATTATTTTGAGAGAAATATATCTATGGCTCTAGCCGCCTGTTTCCCATGTCCAGCAGCAAGAATAACAGTTGCTGCCCCCAATACCACATCCCCACCTGCGAAAACACCGGGAATAGACGTCTGGAAATTTTCATCCACTATTACGTGCCCTTTCGCATCAAGGGCAAGACCTTTTACACTCTCAAGAAGAATACGATTCGTATCAAGTCCAATGGCATTAATCACCATATTCGTAGCCAAGGTAAAGTAGTCGCCTTCCACAGGCAAGAAACATCTTCTTCCCCGCTCATCAGGTTCTCCCAGAACCATTCGCTGGCAGGTAAGGGAAACAACATTTCCTTCTCCATCTCCTTCAATTTTCACCGGGGCAGCCAAAAACTGAAAGCGAACCCCCTCTTCCTCGGCATGAACAATTTCCTCTGCACGAGCCGGCATCTCTTCACGTCCACGACGATATACCACTGTTACCGAACGGGCTCCCATTCGAATGGCACTCCTCGCCGCATCCATAGCCACATTTCCCCCACCAATCACTACCACATCTCCCTCGACCTCGAGAGGAGTATCATACTCACCAAACCGATAAGCCTTCATCAAGTTAATACGAGTGAGGAACTCATTAGCAGAAAATACGTCTCGCAAATTTTCTCCAGGAATATGAAGGTATTTTGGAAGCCCTGCTCCCGTACCCAAAAATATTGCATCAAAATCTTTTTGAAGTTCCTCGAAAGTCAACGTTCTTCCCACCAGTACATTCGTTTGAAACTCAACCCCAAGTTCTTCCAGATAAGCCAGCTCTCTTCTGAGCACTTCTTTTGGTAAACGAAATTCCGGTATTCCATAGAGAAGCACTCCTCCTAATCCATGGAGAGCCTCAAACACCACTATCTCATGGCCAAGACGGGCTAGCTCTCCCCCACAGGTAAGAGATGCTGGACCAGAACCAATGACGGCTACCCTTTTGCCCGTCTTTTTTCCTTTTACTACCCTTTTGAGCGTAGTATCACCCACAAAACGCTCTAACTTTCCTATCTGAATCGGATCTCCCACACGACCCATAGTACAACGTTTCTGACACTGAATTTCCTGTGGACAAACACGTCCACACACTGAGGGAAGAGGATTATCCTCAAGAATAATACCAATGGCACCCTCTCCATCTCCTTCTACAATCTTTTTAATAAATTGTGGTATTTTGATATGAACAGGACAATCCTCAACACAAAGAGGATTTTGACACTGAAGACAACGGAGAGCCTCTTGTTTTGCCTCCTCAGGAGAATATAAAAGCTCTACTTCTTCAAAGTCGTGAATTCTCTCCTCAGCAAGCCTTTGCTTCACAAAAACCTTTGTTTTTTGTATGTTTTTTTTCTCACTCACAGATTACTCCTTTTTCCAACCATTATCCCAGTGATAGATGAGAGGAGTAGCATGGGGTATCTCAAGATGAACCACCTCTTCCGGTGAAAGACCATCAAGAAACATAATAATTGACCGTAGACTATTCCCATGGGCACTTATGATAACGTTTTTTCCACCTTGCACCTCTGGTGCAATACGACGACGAAAGAACGGAATAGTACGCTTTGCTGTCATCTCGAGTGATTCCCCACCTGGAGGAGGAACATCATAACTCCTCCTCCAAAGGGTCAACTTTTCTTCTCCATACTGTTTCTTTGTCTCTTCTTTGTTCAATCCTTGGAGCTTGCCATAATAACGCTCATTGAGATGCCAATCGGTATAGATGGGGAGCACAGCTTTTTTTGCTTCCTCATTATATATCCGTGACCATCGCCTTTCTCTTCCCCTCTGAGACACAACTATCGGGGTCTTTTTTTGAAAAGCAAGTATCAAAAGAAGAGTCTCCATCGCCCGTACAAGGTTGGATGTATAGGCTATATCAAAATCTTTATCGGCAAGCATACGACCACAGGCAAGAGCTTCTTCAATACCCCGGGGAGTAAGAGATACATCCACCCATCCTGTAAACCAGTTTCGCCTATTCCATGTCGATTCACCATGCCGAACAAGATAGAGACTTCCCATAGACTCCTCTAAAACTCAATGAGGGAAGGATCATAGTCTTCTGGTTTCTCATAACCAAGCAAGTTCAAAAGGGTTGCAGCCACATTTGAAAGCCCCGCCTTGGGAAGCTGTCTCATATGATACTCATTCTGATATCCATAATCCACAATGACAAATGGCACTTTGTTGAGGGTATGAGCTGTTTTCACCTCACGCTTCCCATTCTTTTCAGTAAACATCTCATCGGCATTTCCATGATCCGCTGTCACTACCACAATACCGCCCAAACGTTCAACTTCCTCAAGAAGTCTTGCTACACATCTATCCACAGTTTCCACTGCCTGAATGGCAGCTTCCATGACTCCTGTATGCCCAACCATATCCCCGTTGGCAAAATTGAGACGACCAAACTTATACTTGCCCGTTCTGAGAAGTTCAATGGTTTTTTCAGTAATCTCATTCGCCTTCATGGCAGGTGCCCTGTCAAACTGAACCTTATCAGAAGGAATTTCAATATATGTTTCCAGTTTCTCATCAATGTACCCTGAACGATTACCATTCCAGAAATAGGTGACATGCCCAAACTTTTGTGTCTCAGAAATAGCAAAGCTTCGTATCCCAGCAGCACACATGTACTCACTCACTGTTCTCGTAATGACAGGTGGCTGAACAAGAAATCTGGACGGAAGCTTGAGATCCCCATCGTATTGCATCATCCCTGCAAACATCACCCTGGGATAGCGTTCTCGATCAAACCTGTCAAAATCAGGATATTCAAAAGCCATAGAAATCTCAATAGCCCTATCACCACGAAAGTTAAAAAGCACCACACTATCCCCATCCTCAATGGTGCCAACAGGTTTGCCGTTTTCTCCGATCACAAAAGCAGGAAGATACTGATCAGTAATCCCGGGATCTTCAGCATACATTGTTTCTACGGCTTCACGGGCAGAAGAAAACATGCGTCCCTTCCCCAGAACATGAGCATCCCATCCCCGTTTCACAATATTCCAATCGGCAAAGTAGCGATCCATGGTGGTAACCATTCTTCCACCACCTGAAGCAATCCTATAATCCACCCCATGCTGAGTAGAAATATCTCTCAAAACGGCCTCTATTTTATCAATATACACCAAAGCCGATTTCTCCGGCACATCTCTTCCATCTAAAAGAGCATGCACACGGGCTTTCTTCACCCCCTCTCTGGCTGTTTGCCAAAGAAGGGCTATGAGATGATCAATGTGAGAATGTACATTCCCATCAGAGAGAAGCCCAATAAAATGAAATGTCCCCCCTGAAGATTTTACCTGTTTTACCAGATCCTTCCAAACCTCTGTCTGAAAAATACTTCCATCAGCAATAGCCTCATTCACTCTTTTGGCTCCCTGAGAGAACACTCGACCTGCTCCAAGGGCATTGTGTCCTACCTCGCTATTACCCATATCTTCATCACTCGGAAGACCAACTGCTGTCCCGTGAGCCTGCAATTCCGTATAGAGGGGCATCTTGAATAGTTTGTCCAGAGTAGGGGTTTGTGCTTTGTACACTGCATTGCCCTCTCCAGGCTTTCCAAGACCTATTCCATCCATAATAATAAGCAAAAGCGGACCAGAACGACCACGAAAATGCTGAAGTGATTGAAGTGACAGAGACATAAATCCTCCTTCTTAAAAAGCTATATATTATGGAGAAAAGTATGATTTTTTGCAAGTTTTTTGAAAAAGCACCTTCTGCGCATTCTCTTCCGATGCCATTTTTATTGTTTCGCCATGATTGCCGTAGAAAACATGTCACTTTTTCACTTTATCCCCCCATAAAAAAATTGCCACCTTATTTATATTTCACTACAATATACAAAATAAAAATATTAAAAAAAGGAGAAAAACACGAAGCGCCTCATAACATGAGAGCTATTATTTATCGCGATGGCAGGATATGCTGGTAAGGAAGAAAATTCCGGTACAGGTACCGTATGGATAAGTAGTGGCAACAAGCATGGTCAGCTCGAAACCGGGGATAAAAATGACAAAACCACTTTTATCCAGGTCTTCTCAGATGCCAAGGCTATAGCAGCAGGAGGATTCCATACCCTCGTCCTCAAAAACGATGGTACCGTATGGGCAACTGGTAACAACGGGTCAGGTCAGCTAGGAACAGGGGATACAAACAATAGGCTAACTTTTGTATTTGTACATATACCATAAAACGATAGATATACCCAAAAAAATGATAGAGTAAAAACAAAAAGAGATAACAGGACACAAAGCCAAAACAATCAGAGTGGGTCTTCATCCCACAACGAAATGAAACAGTTTATCAGAATTTAACAACCTTCTTTCCAGACAGCTATGAGAGATCCATTTACATGTTATTCTAAGAGCTACCCACGATGGTAGCTCTTAGAATAAACATTTCCACCATCATCAAATCTTCTCTTCTCCTTTAAACAGCTTTTTGAGACGAAGTGAAAGATTGACTAACACAATCATAACAGGTACTTCAATCAGCGGGCCAATAACGGTAGCAAAAGCCTGTTTTGACTCTATACCAAATATGGCAATAGCAACAGCTATAGCTAACTCAAAATCGTTAGAAGCTGCAGAAAAGGCAACAGCAGTTGATTGTTCATATTGTGCTCCTATAAGTTTTGCCATAAAAAAGGTCGTAAGCCACATGATGAAAAAATAAAAAACATACGGAATAACAACCTTCACAACATCGAATGGTGCCTCAATAATAAATTTTCCTTTCAGAGAAAACATCACCACAATAGTAAACAAAAGAGCTATAAGTGTCACTGGACTTATAGCCCGAGCAAAAACGTTATCAAACCACTCATTTCCTTTAAGTCTTATAAGACTATAGCGAGTTATAATAGCAGCAAGAAAAGGAATTCCAAGATAAATCAGCACAGTTTTTGCAGACTCAACAAAAGAAATTGACACATTTATCCCTTTCACAAGTCCAAAAATATTCAAAAATAATGTAATAAAAATATAAATGTAAAAAGCATAAAAAAGTATTTGAAAAATGGCATTAAAGGCTACAATTCCAACACCAAGTTCTCTATCTCCCCCTGCTAGATCGTTCCATACAATAACCATAGCAATACATCGTGCAAGCCCAACTAAAATAATCCCAATCATATAGCCAGGGTTATTTCTCAAAAACAAAACGGCGAGAATAAACATAACAATCGGGCCTACAAGCCAGTTTTGTATGAGAGATAGAAATAAAAGTTTTTTATTTTTAAATGTTGTTCCCATTTTCTCATATTTTACCTTTGCAAGAGGTGGATACATCATAAGTATCAATCCGATAGCTATAGGAATAGAAGTGGCTCCAATTTGAAAACTATTTATCCAACTGGCAAAAGGTGGAAAAAAATAACCAAGAGCAATTCCAGCACCCATGGCAAGAAATATCCACAAAGTTAAAAATCTGTCAAGAAAACCGAGTTTTTGAGAAACTGAAACATTCATATCTCTTCTCCTCTCATAAAAGGTTTGTATCTTGATGAAAAGCCTATTATTATACTATAAAAAGCCAAAAAAAAATCAACTTTTTCCCAGAATGGAGGTTATAGTACTACCAAATATCTATTTCTCTTCCCTCAATTCTTGCCAAAAAAAAACTTTTTGCCTACAATAAAAGACACAAAAAAAGAGGCAAAAATGTTTATTACTTTTGAAGGTATTGAAGGCTGTGGAAAATCTACGCAGGCACAACTCCTTTTTAAAAGAATACAAAAAGAAGGCTTTTCTGTTCTCCTCACGCACGAACCAGGAGATACACGGATTGGGAAAAAACTGAGAGAAATTCTTCTCTCTGAACCGATGGACCCCATGACAGAACTCTTCCTGTTTCTTGCAGACAGAAGGGAACATGTGATCTCTCTCATCAAACCAGCTCTTCTCAATCAGACAATCGTTATTTCGGATAGGTATATCTATTCTACTTTAGCCTATCAGGTATATGGAAGAAACATCAAAAAAGATCTCGTTGACAATCTCCATGCGGAGATTTTAGACAATACCATACCTGAGAGAATTTATATCCTTGATCTGGATGTAGAAAAAGCCTTTGAGAGAAAAAAATCCTCTCAATTTGATCGAATCGAACAGGAGTCTCTCTCCTTCCACCAACGAGTGAGAGATGGCTTTTTAGAACTGGCTCAGGGAAATTCCAATGCCCGTATTCTTGATGCCACTCTTCCCATTGCCACTCTCCATGAAATGGTATGGGAAGACATTCACACACTCCTCACCGTCCAGAGGAAAAACTGATGGAAAACAGTGTATGGAAACTTTTGCTTGATGCCTATAACCGAATCCAGTGGAAAACCCATCTCCTTGATAATCAGTGGCCACCTATAGAATTAGCCCGTTTGAGTCGCCAGATAGAAAACGAGTTTTATTACAAACGATTCCTCAGACATTTTCATCTCCCATGGGGGAAAATGTTTTTCTACCAGAGGGCAAGAAAAAAACACCCCAATGATTTTCCGCCGCTCATCAGATGGGAAAATCTCCGCATAGAAACAGCTGGAGCCTACCAAACTGGCAACAGCCTTTCTCAAACAGAACTGATAGGCTACTTCCATGATATTTCCTCTCAGTTCTCCCCTGAAATGGGTACTCCCCCCTCTCCCCTTGTCCCTCTCTGGCAAATGATAAATGAAACATTGAAAAGTATTCTCTCAGCTTTTCAGCAATCCCCCCGTCAACCCTCATGGTTTATGGATCTCCACAATCTCTCTACTGACTTTTTTGCCTGCTATGATCTTGCTCTCTACATAGCCCAACTCTGGCAGTACGCTTCTCAGAATAAACTTTCCTTTCTCAGGTCAGGACAAATCCTCTGGTGGTGCGAACAAAGTTATACCCTTGGCACAAATATCCACAACATCCTCTCCAGGGAAGGACTTCTGGCCATCACCATCTCCTCAGAAAAAACCCTCTATACAGTTTTTCAGACATGGCTTGAGAAAACACGAGAATTACGACTCCACCTTCTTCTTGACATGTATAAACCTCTTTTTTCTGATGAGCATCTTTCAATTCAGATAATCAATGATGAGATTGTCATTGAAGACCTTTCACCCATCCCACCAACATGGCTTTCTCGTTTCTTTGACAAACTTTTTCCAACCCAACCAATACCTCACATCGCTACCTTCCACCACACTTCCTCTCCACAAGAACCTGTCTCCAGATCTCTCCCTGAAATGATACAGGAAATGATCAGCAAGCCATCCCCAGAAGAACTCAATTGGGAGAGTGTTATCTTTGATGCAAAAGATTTTCTGAGACTTCGACAACTGCTAAAGGATTTTCTCTCCATGATGATCAACGATCTCTCACCAAAATACAATAGTCAGGGACAAATCATCGAAAGCAAGCATCTCTTCGATCAGTTTGACGTCCCTCCTCTCATGCGAAGACTTGACAGGAATCGTTTCATTCTCAAAGGAAAACTCAAAGGTCTTTCTCCGATTGAACTTCAGGAAAAGGATGACCTTGTCATCAAATCCACTCACTGGCTCTATGATAGAATCCATGAACTCTTAGAACATTACAGTTTCTCTCCTGCTGGCGTGCGCGGAGAACAGGGAAGACATTTTGCTGAAGAGATTCAATCCCTTTTCACCCCTTCCAGCGAAGAATACAATGAAATAAGAAAATATGGCACCTTTACTCAATTCAGGTTCAATGTAAAAAGAATCTTCTCCTCTTTGAGTATCCAAAACCGTTATCTAACCCACATCTCCCAGATGGAAAATCTTCTCTCTAAGATCAAGGAGACCATAGCCACAGAAGAAATACATCTCCTCAAAACACAATCTTCTTCGTAATCGCAAGGATGATGTTTTTTTATCCATAACTCAAGAGCAAAAACTGTGAATCTCTCTTTCCTATTGCTTTTTTTATGCTTTTTTCTTATACTCAATAGGAAAAATACCTATCAAGCAGGAATCATGAGAGCAAAAAATTTTATAGGAAATACTTTTCTCTCTTTAGCGGGTTTTGGTATACTGACGTTAGCGAATTTTGTGTATAGTATTTTCACGGTCCGTTTTTTATCTCCAGAAGCATTCTCATCTTATAATACCTTTTTTTACTTTCTGTTAGCCCTTCCGCTTCCTTCATTTCAATTAGCCGTTGCTAAGGCAACTGGAAGACATCATCTTTCCCTCCGTTCTCAGGTGGCTTTTCTTCTCCCATCTTTTCTCAGATTGGCTATCTGGTCTGCCCTGGGGTATATAGTACTTTCTCCTCTTTTGTGGTTTCTCTACGGGCAGAAATATCCTTTATTTCTCCCCCTGGGCTTGCTTGTGTTAGAAGGGTGGATATGGCTGTCCGGTCTCAGGGGAATCTATCAGGGTATGCTCCGTTTTGATATGTTTAGTTTTAATATAGGCATAGAGGGCATATCAAGACTTATTGCCGGAACGGCTGCCTTGCTCTTAGGTCTCAGTGCCTATGGAGCCCTCGGTGCTTCTGTGATAAGTGGTCTTGTAGCAATAGGGATACTTCTCATTCCCCTTCTACTCTCTCAAAAGGAGGAAAAACCGTCTTTCCCTGAGAAAGAAGTTGCCCTTTTTCGTTCCCTGATCCATGCCCTTCTGGTGCTTCTGCCATTCGGGATTCTGGTTGTCCTTGATCAGACAATCATAAATCGCTTTCTGCCCGAATACGGGAAAACAGTAAACCTTTCCAGTCTCTTTGGCAAGAATTTGATAGCCCTTTCCCTCACTATTGCTCATGTAGTCTTTGCCTATGTGATCAAAGAAGGAGAAAATAACTTCTTTCTCCGTGGAATGGGGATAATTCTACTTCTCTTCGGTATAGCGTACCTTTTTGTGCGGATTACCGGTAGATGGCTTTTCAGTTTTCTTTTTGGTTCTTCCTCTGGATATGAGTTTCTCCCGCTTTATATTGGTTATTGCCTTCCCCTTGGTTTTTTGCAACTCATTGTCAATTATAGCGTGGCTAAAGAATACCACTGGATTATCTCCTCTCTCTGGATTTATGGGGGAGTTATATCGATACTCATGATACTTCTTCTTCGCTTGTTTTCACTTTCTCTTGTTCAGTGGTACATATTTTTTGGAAGTGTTCACATGCTTTTTGTTCTGGTTTTGACTGTTCTCTTCCTTTTTATAAAAAAACCTTCACAGCTCTCCCCTTGACAAATAAAAATCTTGCCTTAAAATAAAAGAGGGGAAAAAAGAAGGAGAGCCATATGAGACAGGGGACATTTTCCCGCAAGACACGGGA
>JBKBIS010000046.1:0-9478 GCA_046294145.1 Brevinematales bacterium
TTGTAGAGGTTAGTCTCTCCGAGATTGGAAAGATAAGGAACTTCCACCCTTGTATTGAGAATAGCCCAGAAAGCCATCAGATTGGCATCAGCCCCACTATGAGGCTGAACATTGGCATATTCTGCCCCAAAGAGTTCACAGGCATACCTGGCAGCTGTTTCCTCGATAGCATCTACATTTTCACAACCGGCATAAAAACGATGATAAGGAAAACCTTCAGCGTACTTGTCTGTAAGAAGATTTCCCATGGCCAGTTGAACAGAGAGGGAAGAATAGTTTTCACTGGCAATCAGTTTCAGGTGTGTTCGCTGAGCTTCGAGTTCAGCCACAATTGAACGAGCTACTTCAGGAGCCACGATAGCCACCTGAGAGAGATTGGCCATATACGCCACCATACCCAATGAAGGGTTTTCGTTACGAGACAGGTACTCTTGAATGACTTTCACCGACATTCGATTCCTCCTTCAAAAGTATCCCTGCCCAGGCGGACGACAGGGTAAAAAGGCTCCCTGATGGTTGTTTCCATCTTCGCCAGTTGCCTTCTTATAGTGTAAAGCAAAAAAGAAATTCTTGCCACTTTCCAGACCCTACGGTTGAAGGGCTCCATCGATCACTTCAAATAGACGCTTATCCTCATCATTGAGAACCAGTTTGAAACGCTCAATTCCTACTGTATTTTTCAATCGAAGAAGATAAATGTCACTGATAATCTTTTGTCTCACTGTTTGAACAAAAACAGGGTTTTGTGATTGAGCTGCTTTTGCTGTTTTCACATCAGAAAAAAGTGCCACCAGTGCGTCAGTATTATCAATAGCGACCTGAAACACCTTTTTGTCAATCAAAGGAGTATGAAAAGAAGGAGCTAAATAGTGGGTATAAAGAGGTAAGCCCTGGGTTTCAAGAGCGTAGTAAGAAAAGATACTGATACGAATCCCATCTCTGAGTCGCTGATTAAGAATTCCAAGAAATGGCTGAAGCCAGACACTATCCTGAATAGATATCAGAATTTCTTCTTTTGCCTTCTGGAAAAGTGTCAAAATAGAATTTTCTATGTTCTTCTGACTAATAATATTCCAAAAGTAGTCAGTTTCGTTTACACTCATATAATTGCGTAGTTGAGCATGAATGAGTTTCTTTGATTCAACAAAATCACTTTCAAGGTTTCTCAAGAATTCATCGATCTCCACTGGCACATAGGTGTCAGGATTAGATTTTATAATACGGGCTCCTCCTTTGTCTACCAAACGGTTGAGCATCTCATAGACAACAGGTCGCAAAATACCACTATTCTTGCTAAGTTGATAGCCTGTGATTGGATGATTTTCCAGAAGAGCCAGATAAACTTTTGCCTCGTTACTACTCAGTCCCAAACGCTCAAAGTGTTCGATCAAGAGCCCCTCTTGCTCTATGGCCAAAACTTCCTCCTTGTTATTGTCCCGAGAGCTTTCCTCTACCCTTGCCCTCTAAGACAAGCTCTTGTTTATCCACATCAAAGATCACGATCATCGCTTCAAATCGACTATTTTCGTCCTCTAAAACAGGATTACCCGTGAGGATTATTCTTTTTTGCTTCATATAATATTGTCCCCATCTTGAAGTAACCTTTTGATTCCCCTTTATGATTTGAACATTTCCCAAGAGATTCGCTCTTTCCTCATTCTGATACATATCTATCACCAAACAGAAAACGCTGGCAGTACCACTTTCATTGGTAAAATGAATTTGTGGATCTCTCGTAATACGTGTATAAGCCAATTCCTGGTAATAATCAAGTCTTCCCCCTGTAATCACATACCCCTTTTTCTTCTCTGTTACTGAGACGTCATCTGAAGCGGTATAACTAGAAATCTTTCCATTCCCATAAAAAACCTGCATGGTTCGCGAAAGAATAGTGGTATCATCCTGCTCTAAAGATGCATTACCCTGAACAAACAAGCGATTGGCAGATTGGTAGAGTTGTGCCTGATCTCCCTGTAAAAGATAGCCTTTGCCCTTGATCTTCACATTCTGATACACGAACATATCATTCTTCTCAGGAAGAAATCGAATTGTATTACCACTGACTTCTACATTGTCCTTTTTCAGATAGAGTCTTGGTGATTTTGTAGCTGTAACCTCTCTTTTTTTTGTGTCATAGGTTCCCTCACCAGCCAGAAGTACTACTCCCCTTTGAGCATCCTGAAAAGACACATTCCCAAAAGCATATCCCACCTTTTTCTGGTCTTCATAGACGATGGTATCGGCCTTGAGAATAGAAGCATTCTGTTGGATCGTTGGTACTTGTTTCACCTTACCTTCCAGTACAAGACGCTGAATTTCCCATTGAAAAACACTTCGTTCAGCTGTGATCTGAATGGGCTCACTATTTTGAGATATCTGTGCAAACAGGGCACCAACCACAAAAAGCCCTTTATAGATTATGACCTTATTGATGAATCTTTGCATCAATATTCTCCATGCGAAGTTCTTTGAGAGAAGCATCGGCTACCAGGTTATATCCCCGAAGATACGTTTCCCGTCTATGTACCACAACGGGAACACCCGGTTCCGAAAAAAAGAGTTTTTTTGTATTGTCCCACTGAATACGTTCTGTTTCAAGACTTGTTTCACTGGCAAGAATTCTTACTCTTCCTTCAGCTATCACAAGAAGTGTTTTCTTATTTACCTGACCCTTATTGGCAGATAAGACACTATCAAGAACATCCATTCCATTGGAACGCTTGTAGAACGCCACTGTAAAATTATAAATAAAAACCTCATCACTATTCTGATACATGGCCGCTTCAGAAGCACGCAGCTCCCATTCCCTTTCTCCACTGGTATTGACGGAGATATATTGGAAGTCAGAAATCAGAAAACTGGGAAGCCCCAAGTTTTTTTCCGGTTGTCCTTCTTTGAGTCCACAGGAAACAAAAACAAGCAAGAAAACTCCTATCCATCCCTGCCGCATATATTCCTCTTTTTTTCTTTTATCTATCGGCCAATAGTAGTAAAAATTTTACTCACTATTATTATACCCCAAAAAAAAGAGAAAAGCAAACGAAAGAGATACTTTTCTCTTACCCACAATGAAATTTGCACTTTCTTTTTCTTTGTCTTATACTAAAACAAACAAAAAAGCTTGAGAAAATTCCAGAAAAACCGATAATACAATCAAAAAGCACACAGGGGGATACCATGGAAAAACCTTATATTTCTTGTTCATCAGAGAGAACAACTATTTCCTTTTATACCCTGGATGATAGTGTCAAAAATACTGTCCAGGAAACTTTGAGAGAGATTGTCCAGAAATACGACCATCCACTTTCCCGCCAGGAAAACATTGATGTGATCTATACCTGTCTCAAAGAGCTTATGGTCAACGCCTCAAAAAGCAATATCAAAAAGACCTTTTTTATCGAGGCTCAAATCAACGAAAAAGATAAAGAGATTTATGAAAAGGCCAAACAGAGTTTCAAAAAAATCCTCACCGACAAATACTTTGCTTACCTGAGAGAAAAACTCAAAAAGCACAACGCCTATGTTCAGGTTGAATTTGAAGAAAAAGAAGGCGGAATTGTCATCAAGGTGTATAATAACCATCCCCTCTGGGAAGAAGAAGAAAAAACCATTCGCGATGCTCTCAAAAAGGCTCTTTCAAATCAGAACCCCAATCTTACACTCTATTATACTGAAAGTGAGAATCATGAAGGAGCCGGACTTGGTCTGATGCTTATTATTCATCTTCTCAGAGAGGTTGGTATTGATCCCCGGCTTTTCCGCATAGGAGTTGTGGAAGGCAAGACCATGGCTCGTATTGAAATACCGTTTAGTGCCGACTATAAGCCCTTGCGAAAAAAACCCTAAAAAAAACCATCCAGAAATTTTTCTTCTTTCTCCCCTACAAAAAACCGATAGATAGCCTCTCGCAAAAGCGAGAGGTTTTCCTTTGTCTTTGCTGAGAGAAAATAGGCTTTCGGAAAATTTCTTCTGAGTTCCAGGTAAACTTCCGTTTCTAACATATCAATTTTATTGAAGCAGAGGATTTGAGGAACCGTTTCTGCCTGAATCTCTGATAGAGTTTTTTGAACAATCTCTATTTGCTGGAGATAAGCAGGATGAACACTATTCACCACATGGATAATCAAATCAGTGTCTATGGTTTCTAACAAGGTAGACCGAAAACTTTCTACCAGAGTATGAGGCAAATCCTGAATAAACCCCACCGTATCAGTGATCACAACCTGAATATATCCTTTTTCTCCTGTTAACCAGAGCCTTCTCGAAGTAGTATCAAGGGTAGCAAAGAGCTTATCCTCAACATATACCTGTGAGTGAGTCAGAGCATTTAAAAGAGATGATTTTCCTGCATTGGTATATCCTACCAGAGCAACACTATGTTGCATTTTACGTCTTTTCTTTCTTCGCTCCTGCATTCCTTTTTCAAGGGCTTCCAATCTCTGAGAGAGCTGATAGATTCGCTTTCTGACAAGTCTTCTGTCAATCTCGAGTTTTTGTTCACCTGGTCCACGCATTCCAATTCCTCCTCGGATTCGGGACATCTCCACTCCTTTTCCCACAAGGCGGGGAAGAAGATAATTCAGCTGAGCAAGTTCAACCTGCATCTTGGCAATCTTGGTCTTGGCATGAAGAGCAAATATTCTGAGAATCAGCTCTGTTCTCGTGATAACTTCACAAAGGGTCTTTTCTTCAATAGCCCGTATCTGAGAGGCGCTTATTTCCTGCTGGATAATAATACCATCAAGATGAGGGGTATCATAGAAATGAACCAGTTCTTCAAGCTTTCCTTTCCCCATATAGGTTTTTGGATCAATAGTACGAATAGGAACAATAACCTTATCGAGAATTTCATAACCTGCTGTTTTTGTGAGATCCTCCAGTTCTTCCATTGCCACCTGATGAAGAAGGGGGTTTTCTTTTCCTTCGATAATACTGACAAGAAGCACCTTCATCAGGAAGGCATCTCCCGAAGCATTTGAAGAATGGTTTCAAACGGCTGAAGCAAATCAAAAGATTTTTTTAACTGCTCTTTGTAAAGAGAATGTCTGGATCCTCCGATACCGTGGGCATTGCGAAGATACTTAGGTACAGGTGTTGTGGTATCCACCCATAATTTACTGATAATATCTTTGAGAGAAATATAATGGGTATAAAATTCCCTGAAAAGATCCGATGCCATTCCGTTCATAGACACAATATGCTTCTCTAAAGATCTTCGATTTTCCAAACCCTCCCGTTTCTTGAAAAGCAGTAAAAACTTGCTTCCTATATCTCCAGTCGATTCAAAAGAACTGACTAGTTCCTGAAGTTTTGTCTGGTATTTTTCCACTGCATAAAAGGCATCAGAAATACTTCGTCGAAAATACTCATCAGAAAATACACCATTCATCATGACCATATTCAATACAGGTTGAAACCACTGCTGATAGTAGTTTTTGAAAAAATGCACCAGAATAGCAAGTGCATAACTATGAGTAAAAGAATTGAGACCCATCTCTTCAAGCTCCCTGGACCTATCCACCGTATACACTCCTACCGGTAAAAGATTGGGAAAATAGGCATGAATATTTTTTTCCACCATCTCAAAGCGAACCTGTTTCATAGCTTTCTCAATCATGGCTTTGAGTCTTTTCCCTACAATTTCCGTGTACTTCTTGCTTAAGTCAAAGCGAATATGAACAAACGACGGCACATAGGAAGGATTCTTTTTCACTACTCTGATAAGCAACGTGAGATATTGGCGATAGAGAAATTCCTGAAGAGATGCTTTCAACGCATCCACCTGAGCAGAAAAGGTTAGTTTCATCTGGTTAATGCTATCTTCACCCTCTGATTCTACCCTGTTAAGCATTTCTTGATAAACGGTAAACAAGGCCTCAAAGGGTTTTCGGAAATCCTGTTGAAGATCAATTTGCATCAGAGCCTCTTCCAGTGTCATAAAGTACGAAAGAAGGGCTTCAGCAGGTATATCAGTAAAATGAGCCTCAGAACCAAGGCTATAAGATGGATCAAAACGTTTGAGAAGCCAGGTAAACTCGTAGAAAACAAGGTTTTTCATATACATAAGAAGAGTATAGGCCTTGTTAGCAGCATCTTTTTTCTCCCCGGGAAGGGAAGACAAAAACTCCTCTGCTTCCTGTCTGAGAGAAGCGATTGTTTGAGAAGAAAGATCATTCCTGATTTTAGAGAGAATACTTTCATAACCAAAGATACTAGAAACCTTCTCTTGGTCAATATCCATTAAATACTCATAGAGTCTTTCAATACCTGTTTTACTTTTTTCCCCGTTATCCCAGGAAGGTGTCTCCATTATTTCGAATATGGGTTTGAAAAACAAAAGTTTCAATTGAAGGTCATGCACCTTATAGGCGAAAAATCTGGTTGCTGTTCTATTCTTTCTGTGGTAAATAGCAGGCCGAATAAGCGAGAGATCCTTGTATACCTGCTTCAAGGCTTTGTACTGAAGATAACTCTCCTGCATCTGGATACCCAAAAGAGCGAGGAAAAAAAGCACAATCCTGTCCCAAAGCGAAAGTGAAGGAAGTAAAGGAAGGCTTTCCTTACCCTCTTCTTGTATCTCTGTTTGCTGCGAAAAAGCCTTCACCTCACCTGAAGAGGTTTGTGACTGAACTTTAGCAAACTCCTCTTTGAGGCGGGCCTTTTCCTCTTCATCGAGTTCTAATGCCTTGGCATCAAAAACACCATTCTGAAGAATACCTTTTTCTTTCGCTCGCTGGATAACCTCTCTATCATACGGCATAGGTTTTTCTCATCACCTTTTCATGTCCTCCCCTGGCTCAACTACAAGTTGGTAATATACCCCCTCTTTGTCTGTCATTTTTTTCAGTTCGTGGGGAGCCACCTTTCTCATGTGGTGATTTTCATCCACAATGACCACTTCTTTTCTCAAGAGATTCACAGACATTACCCTATAGGCTAAGTTACCCACTCTCACTCTTGAGCCTAAGTCAGGATAAAATCCCTTCTCCTGCTGGTAAAAATCTACTTCATAGGCCAGGCAACATAATAATCGGCCGCAAACTCCTGTAAGTTTACTTGAATTTACCAAAAATCCTTGATCCTTGGCCATTCTAAGATAAATAGAACTCATATGACAGTTAGATCTGGTGCAACAGAGTTCTATTCCACAAATGCCGCACCCCCCTTCTATCTTGGCTGCATCTCGGACCCCAATCTGGCGCATCTCAATACGAGTCCGAAAAAGAGCTGCCAACCGTTTGACTAACTGACGAAAATCCACCCTATTGTCAGAAGTAAAGTTGAAAATAACCTTTTTCCTCCCCATGAGAAAATGCACATTGATGAGTTTCATATCAAGTTGAAGATCTCGTATCTCTTTCAATGCCAGAGTGTACGCTTCTTCTGCCTCTTTTCTCAAAGCCTGCCAATCAGAGACCTCCTGAGATGTAGCTTCTCGAACAACAAAGAGATTTTCAATCTCTATAGGGGCATGTTCTTGCCTGGTTTCAAGAATGCTTTTATCATCTACTTCAATTCCTTCTACCTGTTGAGTTTGGGGAACATGATTTTCATGTTTGTGAAAATAACGGTGAAGAATCTCAAGAGATATTTCTGTTATCCCTGACATACTATAGGCAATATCCTCCCCAAATCGGGTATTGACCACATACCACTTTCCTTTTTCTACCGTCGTGTTCTCCTGACATCGATAGGGAAGAACCATCGAGTCGAAAAAGGTTTTCATGTAGGCTGCTTTTTCCATATATATTATGCCTCCTCGTCACAACCATAACGAATCTCAAAACTCTCATAAGGATTCCACTCTGTTTCCTGAAGTGTGTGATCCACTTTTTCCACCTCTGCCATCGAAGGACCTCTGGAAAGAACCATGAGAAATTCAGCCACCTGCTCTCGGCTTCCCACAGCAACAACTTTTACCCTTCCATCTGGGAGATTACATACCCATCCGGAGACCTGAAGCATCAAGGCCATTCGCTGAGCAAAAAAACGAAAACCGACTCCCTGGACCCTTCCGGAAACGATGGCTTCCATTCTATAAAACATACTCACTCCTTCACCACAACTTTCATTCTGCTGATGACGGGTTTTTTCCCCTCGAAGGGGAAAAACCACACTATATAATCGTTTACCTCAAGTTGTATAGCTACATTGGTGGCAAAAATCACTTCTTTATCTACTGTAGCTTCAACAAAACTTACCTGCCAGAGTTTTTTTGATTTATTGTCTAAGAGAACATTCCATCCCTTTTTTTGTTCGCTTTCTATCCAGCGCACATCAACAAAACAACCCTCCTTTATCCGAAAGACCCTTTTGTCCTCTGCCTGTGAACGGATAGCCCACCAAAAAAACCAGAATACTACTGCAAGTAAAATATAAAAAATAAGAAGTTGAAGGGTAGTACGATTATTTCCTACCAGGCGATAATACCACTTGACGGGTTTTTCTTCTTGAAAATTTCGCCTTCGCCGAAGCCTCTCTTCCCGGGAGTAGTGATAAGTATATTGAGGGTTTTTAAGCTCATCAAAATTGAGATTTGGCTTTTTTTTCATGGTTTTCTCCGGCTGATCATGGCAATACATCCACTTGCTATCCAGTTGGGGAGAAATATCCACCTTCCTCCCCTATTTTGCCAGAAGTAATACCATTGATGCACGACAATTCCATATCGACGACAAAAGTCCTGAAAATCCCTGATTGTCATGAGGTGAATATTTGGCGTATTATACCATTCGTATGGTAATGTCTTTGACTTGGGCATACGTCCTGAGAAAAAGAGACTCAACCGTATGCGATAATGCCCGAAATTCGGAAAACTCAGTATGACATAACGTCCTATGCGAAGACTCTCAAGGATGAGTTGATCTGGTTTCTGAAGCTGCTGAATCGTCTGACTGATAATCACATAATCAAAAGACTGATCTTCAACATCCTTCAGAGAAAGATTGATATCTCGTTGAATAACAGGTATCCCCTTTTCCACACAAGCCAGAAGACTTTCTTCATCAATATCAACCCCCATACCACGAACTTTTTTATGATGAATGAGATAAGAGAGAAGTTCACCTTTCCCACATCCAAGGTCGAGGACACAACTTTGGGGAGTGATCCATTGGGCAATCACACCAAGATCTACCCGCATCCCGAGCAATTCTTCGATCCTCTTCATCACTCCCCCTCCTCCCAGAGGCGCTGGCTTGCCTCAAGAAAACGCCGGATGATAGCGGCTTCTTTTTCAACTTCCAGCAAAAAGGCATCATGTCCATAGGAAGAAGATATATCAAAATAAGTAACATCCTTGTGATTGGCTATGAGAGCATCCACCAATTCCTGAGTTTGATAAGGTGGGAAAAGCCAATCAGACGAAAACGACAGAAGAAGCATTCGTGACTTTACATGAGAGAGAGCTCTTTTGAGACTTCCCTTTCCATACTTCGAAGCTACATCAAAATAGTCCATCGCTTTGGTTACATAGAGA
>JBKBIS010000047.1:0-9400 GCA_046294145.1 Brevinematales bacterium
GATCATCTCTAACTTTTTGAACAGTCCTATTCCACACAAATCCTATCTCTAACTTTTGGGAGGTTTTTTCATCTTTAATTATTTTATGTGCCAAATACTGTCCTAAATGACCAAGAAACACCCTTTGCATATTATACGCATCCTGATTCAGAATCACAAGAGCCTTAGATTTTTTGTCTTCACTTACCTTGAGCATAACCAGGACATTATGCATATTCTCATGGTGAAGAATGATATTTTCAGTCTCTTCACCGAAAAGAGCATACTCCTGCCTGATCTGATTTATTTTTGTAATGAAAGCCGTTAAATCATAATTGACTGGTTCCCAGTCATTAGGAGTCGTGAATACCACATCTGTTTTCTTTCGAAAACCATATTCAAGACCCACGGGAATCATCCACCCCGATGAAAAAAAGGCTGTAAAAAGAATTCTTTGTTTAATAGCAGGAAGATGATTTTTAAGTTCCATAGCAAGACGCATAGTATCATGTGACTCAGGAAAAGAGATTGAAGGACACATCGTTCTGGTTTGATTGTATTGTTCAAGAAGCCAGGGATCTCGATAATTCCACCATTTAGAAGAATTGAAAATATAATCAAACCCAGATTGAGCCAGCGAGAGTGTTTGTTGGGGAGTACAGCCAAGGCTTTCGGCAAAAAACACGACATCGTCCTTCCTGGATCTTGCCGCCTGTATAAGACGTTTCCAGAGATCAGAAGGCACCTGATAGGCTGCATCCGCCCGAAAACCATCAAACCCCTTGTCAATATAATAAAGCACCAATTCTTCCCAGTATTTCCAGAGATTTTCTTTATCAGGAGAGTTTTCATTATCTATCTCTGCTAAATCTCCCCATTCCACCCAGTGGCCATTGTCCCAGGCACCGGGGCTTTTGACCTCACCCTTGTCATCTCTCTTGTACCACTCAGGATGAACCCGAACAAAAGGATGATCTTTTGCCGTATGGTTGATCACCAGATCCATAATAACCTTCAGATTACGCCTGTGAGCTTCTTCAAGCATATTCTCCAATTGTTTTACAGGAGGAAGCGGACTATTCGGATTCACAAACATTGGATTGAAATCATAATAATCTTTAGGAGCATAGAGACTTCCTGAAAAACCGGGATAATGAAAAGGATTCACATACACCCAGTCAAATCCCATTTCTTTGATACGATCAAAATGAACTATCCAGTTTTCCATCCTTCCAACTAAACGGGGGAAAAGATTATATATTCTTGCCCCCTTTTGTTTTGGATGAGCCATGACTGCCTCCCTCTATCTCTTTCGGTTATTATAACACAAAAAAGGAAAAATAGCAATGAAATTCTAACTCATACAAAATATCAAATTCCCTTCTTTTATCCTTCATATTTACCAACACGCTGAAACAAGGCAATAGCTTCCACTCCAGTGACACTCTCAAAAATATTCCTTTCATAACACAAATGAGAACAGAAATCTTTTGTGTCGCTTTAGCCCCACATATCATGCACATATAACATTTGATAGAAAAATCAACAAAAAAGTTATCTTTTTTAAAAGAAACACTTATAAGGGTTTCTGTATCTTGAGTATCCCCTTAAGGGAAAATATCATTTTATATTTGTAATATAATATAAATAAAATATTTTATATATAAAATACTATTTATTGTTTATTCTTCTTCAAAGAACAACACATTATCACTTCTTCTCTTTAGTTCTCTTTTCTGTCTATCCGATATACTACTACAAGTAGCAAGGAGAGAGCATGAGGAAAATATTGCTTTTTTGCTTATTTCCATTTTTTAGTTACAGCCTCTCTCTGTCTTCAAGTCTTACCACCATTTTAGAGCCTATTTTCCTGGCTACAAAAGGCAATCCCCCGGGAGCCGAAAAAATAGACTTTGATGATAGCTTCTGGAAACCTCTGAGTATGCCTACCAACCTCCGTGAGGCTCTGGGAGAGGCCGATGACTACTGGATCAGACTTCACTTATACTTACCTCAAAAAACCTCTTCACCTCTGGCTATTTTTTTAGGATATGTTTACGCTTCAGATGCCTTCTATATCAATGGCCAATACATTGACGGTCATGGTATTTTCCCCCGATATGTCAATGCCCATGATACTTTGCGATTTTATCCCCTTTTTCGCCTCGAACCGGGAAAAACCAATATACTTGCATGGCATATCAAAGGAGCCCACCTTGGCTACAGTGGATTTTATCTTTTTCCTCCAAAAGCAGGAAACATGTTTGAGCTTTTGTGGAATGTTTACTGGATGGATTTCTTAAGCCTCATTTTTCTTGTTGTCTATAGTGTTATTGCTGCCTATCTTTTATTCTTTTTCATCAAGCGCCCAGCACAAAAAGATTACCTCTCATTTGGTCTTTTCCTGGTGGCTCTTATTTTGTATTATCTTGCACGGAACCAACTCAAATTTTTCCTATGGCGTTATTATAGTCTATCAAAACAAATAGAATATCTTAGCTACTATCTGATTGTTCCCTTTTTTCTCCTATTTCTTCGAATATCAATGAAAGACAAAAGAAAAATCGGCACTTTACTTCAGAGCCTCACTTTTCTTTCTGCACTCCCTGGCTATATTTTTGCCTGGATGACAAACTGGAATATGGCTGCTCAATATAATTATAATTTTTATCAACCACTCATGTTTGGATCCGCAGTGATATATATGATCTTTCTTCTTATCGCTGAGTTTCCTAAGAAAAAAGAAGCAAAACTCTTTTTGAGTGGTTTTATCTTTATCATTCTTTGCATCATTTACGATATTGGGGTAGCAAGAGGTCTTATCCCCACTCTCTCTATCACTCCTTTTGCCTTCTTTGGATTTGTTGTTTTCTTCGCTCTTATCCTGGCCAACAGGTTTGTCCAGATTTATAGTGATCTTGAAGATCTCAACAAAAACCTTGAACAAAAGGTCCACGAGAGAACTCGTGAGTTAGAAGAAAGCAACGAGCGTTTGCTTCAGGCTCAAAAACAAATCCAGTTTGAATTGAATCTTGCCCAGCGGATACAACAATCCATGATGCCAAAAGAGTTTGAGAGCATGCATCCAGTGAAACTCTTCGGCACCTATCTCCCAATGGAAGAATTAGGAGGAGATTTTTACGATGTCTACAAAACAGAAAATCGCTATCTCCACCTGATCATTGCCGATGTTTCCGGTCATGGAGTACCTTCTGCTCTGATCGCCATGATGGCCAAGGCCTTTATAAACTACTATAGTGAAAATAATCCCGATCCTGCCTTTGTAGTTTCTGCTGTCAACAAAGACCTTTGCCGCCAATTAAGTGATGTAGAAAACTATCTTACCCTTTTCTACGCCGTTGTGGATACTTTCACCAATACACTTGCCTATGTAAACGCTGGACACGTCACCATCTTTCTCCTCAAGCAAAACGGGGAAATCCAAAAACTTCCCGCCCAGACACCCTTTCTCGGCAAGTTTGAAAACCTCGGTTTTCCGGCCGCAAGACTTTCTCTGAACGCAGGAGACAAGATCATCCTTTATACTGATGGTATCACTGAAACCAGAAATCATGAGCATACTCTTTTTGGAGAAGGACACTTCATGGACATTCTCGCTCAAAATAGCACACTGTCTCCAGAAGAACTGACTTCTCTTATTCTTCATGAGATTGATAAGTTTCGTGGGAATATGCCTTATGGCGATGATATCACGCTTCTCGTTGTTGAATTTCCTGCTGATGTTCAAGAAATTCTCCACCAAGAAGATATAGGTAAACTTTACGAAAAAGCCCTCATAAACTACAAAAACAATCGACTTGAAGAAGCCGAAAAGCTTCTTGCCATTCTCTTACAAAACCAGACGCTTACTCCAGAAGACACATATCGTATCTCTATCCTCGCAGGTAACCTTGCCTCACAACAAAACAAATGGCAAGAAGCCTATCTCCACTGGAAAAAAGCCCTTGATATCCATCCTGAAAACGAAAAACTCAAAACGAACATTCTCACCCTTGAAAAAAAGATAAACAAAACACCATAAAACGAGGAGGTTTTTATGAGTGCATCTTTCATGCTCATGATTGGTGGTTCTATAACCGGTGTTCTTTTTCTTATTGTGCTCTTCATGGGACTCCAGATAATTCCCGGCAATCTCAAGTGGCATAAACGCCTGGGAATTACGGCTATGATATTCGGAATAGGACATGCCATTGGTGGAATACTCAATTTCTTTGGACTTTTACCTTTTTAGATTATGACCTACCACATCTGGCTTCTCAACGCCACTGAATCCCTTGTCGGATTACCTCACATTCAAAAAAAGATTGAAAGAGTGTTGGATGCACCCGTTATATGGGAAACACGTCAAAGAGAACAAAATCTCTCCCTTAACCTCATGCCAGATGAGGAGTATTTTGTCCCCATCGCTATAAAATGCCTAGGAAATCTGTGGGAAAGACCCCAAGAGATGACTCCAGAGGGAAGACATATTCTTGCTCAAATGAAAAAACTCTACTTTGAACAATGGAAACTTCCCTCGTGGAAAAGTTTCTGGGATCAATCCTCTGGTTTTCATTCGATGAAAACCCCTGAAAAAGCAGGCTACTATGATATTATCCGCAGCCGGCATAAAGAAAAAGACAAACATATTCTTATTGGGTACAGTCAGGGGGGAGTGGTGGCAAGATTTCTTGCCTTCATAGATGAATACCTTTTTGGTAATCATCTCATTGATGGTGTTATCACTATCGCAGCTCCTTTGAAGGGCTCTCCACTTGCCAACCCCCTCCATAGAGAAGAAGTAACCAATGCCATGATAAATATACTCTTGGCTCTCTTCTCGTTTTACAAGCAATACGAAACAAAACAAGGTTTTAAGCGCACTCTCACTTGTCTGGAAAAAAATATAGACGTGGAAGATATCTATCAGGTCCTCTCCTACTGGATAGATGATTGTCTCTCGCTTGACTCTGTTTCTTCATACTATTCCAATATTGGCAGATATCTTGAAACCTTCCGAAAGTGGCTCTCCGGTCTTCGCGGTATTAAAGAAAGTGCCTTCTGGGAACTGGCTCCCCAAAGGGTTATGAGTCCCTTTTCTGTACTCAGTCTTATCCAGAAACCCATCAAAGCAAAGCATGCTTCTATTATCACCTGCAATCACCAGATAGAAAACATAGCAAGAGATTATCTTTCTCTCACCCAGGGAAGATGGATTCGCTGGATATGGCACATAGGGAAAAAATGGATCCTTTCCAGAAAAATAGGGGGCAAAACCCTCGAAAACAATCTTCTCCACATCCAGAACCTCTATGACAGAGAGATTATGAGTCTTGAAGAAGGAGAATCTCATGATTTCATGGTTCCAGCTACAAGACAGTACATAGAAAATACACCTTCTTTAGGACTTTTCCTCGCCCCCAAGGCCAGTCATCTCAGTGGAAAAGATCCCTTTTCTCCTGGAGGAAAAGAGATCATCCGATCAATTCTGCTGGCTTTGAAAAGGTATAGAATATGCCACAAGTAACCATTCGTCTCTACGGCTATCTTGCCACCATAGCTGGCATACGAGAGACTTCCCTCTCCTTTCCCGTTCTCCCCACTATCAAACATGTAGCCGAACATCTTGACATACCACATACAGAAATAGACATGATCCTGGTGAATAACAACCTGGCAGGTTTTGAAACCATACCACACGATGGAGATAGAATAGCCCTATATCCGGCCTGGCATCATCTGGATGTATCTCATCTTCAAGAAAAACCCCCAACAATCGCCTTTGTTGTAGATGTGAATGCAGGGCATCTGGCTAAACTTCTCCGTATACTTGGTTTTGATACTCTTTATAATAACCACTATACTGACAGAGAACTTCTCGAGATTTGCCAGAAAGAAAAACGTATTCTTCTCACCAGAGATAAATCCCTTCTCCACCACCAGAGTATAAGATGGGGTCATTGGATCATAGCAACAAACCCCTATGAACAAATAAAAGAGATTGTAGACCACTACGACCTCTACAACAAGCTTTCCCCTCTTTCTCGTTGTCTTCTCTGTAATGAACATCTCCTTCCCATAGACAAAAAATCTATTGAAAACCATCTACCACCTCGTGTGAAAGAATGGTGTCAAGAGTTTTACACCTGTCCTCTCTGCCATCGGATCTACTGGAAAGGAAGCCATTATGAACATATGATGGCATGGATAAAGAAACTAAAAAAATAAAAAAGGCACCAGGAAAACCTGGCACCTTTTGCTTACGCTAACGCAAATACAAACCATCTACTCCAATCTTGCCCGGTCCATTGAGAACATAGATACCTTAGGATTGTTTTCATTGTTACCCAGGCGTGTATACCACCAGGGCCGAAGCCTTGAAGGAGCATTGTCCCCACCAAGATTACTCCATCCTGTACCCTTCTAAGTTTTCACCAAAAACAAAGAGAGAAAGCTTTCGTGCCTTCCACCGGTTGACAAAACCTGAAAGAAGACTGTTACGTTGCACATCTTTCACCGTATCAAGACGAATCGCATCTACTCCCATAATCAAGATAACAATAAATAATCTGGCATCACCCTCTCTTTTTTGCATCATTCCAACAAAAGTGCTATAATATAGCTTTGAAAAACAAAAATCCCCACAACAAGGAGATTCTATGCTTGAAGTTCGTCATGTTACCAAACGCTACGGCCAGTTTGAGGCTGTGTCGGATATCTCCTTTTCAGTAAAGAAGGGATCCATTGTGGCCTTCCTTGGTCCAAACGGTGCCGGGAAAACCACTACCATGCGTATGGTCACCGGCTATATGCCTCCAACCAGTGGTTCCATTCTTCTGGAAGAAATGGATGTTTTTGAGGAGGCAGAAGTTTGTAAACAGAAGATTGGCTATTTACCAGAAAACCCTCCCCTCTATCCAGAACTGACAGTCTATGAATATTTGGATTTTGTTGCCAGTATCAAACAGGTTCCTCGAGAAAAAAGGTCTGCGGCTATTGATGAAGCCATCGAAAAAACCAATCTTCAAGAACGTCGATATACCCTCATTGCCCAACTCTCAAAAGGACTCAAGCAAAGAGTAGGCATTGCAGGAGCCGTGGTCAATCAACCCTCTCTTCTTATCCTTGATGAACCAACGGTGGGACTTGATCCCCTGCAGGTTATTGAAATCCGAAATCTCATCAAACAACTTGCCAAAGAAGAAGGAAGAACTGTCATGCTTTCCACTCATATCCTTGCCGAAGCTGAAGAAATCTGTGAAGAGGCTATCATTATTCACAATGGGCGTATCATGGCCAACGAATCAATTGAGAAACTCAAACAAGGCCTCAAAGAACAATTCCATATTACCATAGAAGTAAAAAGAGAAAGCCACACCATACCATCCATACTTGCTGGAATAGAGGGTATTGTTGAGGTGAAACCCATAGAGAATGGGGCTATCATCACCAGCACTCGCGACTGTCGCGAAGAGATCGCTACTCATGTGGTTCAGAGTGGTTTGGGTTTAGTAGGACTCTCTCAGAATATCGAGAATCTTGAAAGCGTCTTCCTCAAATTGGTTAGGTAGGAGAGATCTATGTGGAGTGTATTTTATAAAGAACTTAAAGTATACTTTTCTTCAATCCTTGGGTATGGAATTCTATCTCTTTACCTTCTTATTGCCGGCATTTTCTTCATTATGTCCTATGCTACACCTGTAGGCATAAGTTCATTTACAGGCTTTTTCTCTGTGATGAACACCACTATTCTTTTTGTGATACCTTTTCTTACACTACGTACCATTGCTGAAGAATATAGGTATGGAACTATGGAACTTCTCTTTACCTCTCCTCTCTTCTCGTGGGAAATAGTCATCGGAAAATTTCTTGCAAGTTTTGTGTTTACTGTTATTGCTGTTACTCTTCTTCTTGTCTATCCGTTTGCCCTTAGTTTTTATGCCCCTGTGGAATGGGGAATGGTATTCTCAAGCTATGTAGGTATGTTGCTCTCTGTAGCTTTTTTTGTTGCTCTTGGCATATTTGCCTCAAGTCTCACCCAAAATTTAGTCATCGCGGGACTTCTTTCCTTTGGTTTTTTTGTGATTTTAGTGAGTTTTTCTTCCCTTGCTATGGTATCTCAGGAGGTGATTTCGGGTATTTTCAAGGAACTTTCGTATTATACGCACTACCAGCAATTCGCACAAGGAGTGATTCGCTGGGTAGATTTCCTCTACTTTGTATTGGGAACCTTTTTGTGGCTCTATCTCACGGAATGGAGACTATCCTCTCGAATCTGGAAATAAGGAGCACGTTATATGAAGAAACTTTCTGTAGTTATAGGTAGTATAGCTCTTGTTCTTCTCATCTCTCACTGGATTAGCTGGATTCTGTGGGGAACAAAAAGTTTGATTTTTTCAATATTCATCATAACAGAAGTTTTGCTTGCACTTACAGCTCTTTTCCTCTTTAAAGACTTCTGGATAGTCTGGCTTAAAAAGAGCCGAACCCTAACCGGGCTTCAGAAAGGAATGGAATTTGCTTTTGTTATAGGGGTCATGGTTCTTTTGTATATTCTTCTCAACCAGAACCAGAGTCGCCTGGATCTTACTGCTCAGGGTCTCTATCGTCTCTCGCCAGAAACTATCTCTCTTCTGAAATCGCTGACCAATGAAATGAAGATTGTCTCTTTCCGACCAGATGCAGCAAGTGGGCCCGCTATAGAGTATCAGGAAAACCTTCTCAAAACCTACAAAGCCAAAAGTAAGTACATTTCTTTGCAGTTTGTAGATCCCATCAAAAACCCTGTTCTTGCCTCGGAATATAAACTCACAGAAGAAGTAAGTACTATTTTTGAATACAATGGAAACAGAGTGGCTGTAAGCATCCGTGACGTTATGGATCAGGATGCCCAAACCGGTCGCATGAACTATCGTGGTGAAGAAGCTTTTACCTCTGCCATCAAAAGTCTGCTTGATAGTGATGTACGAAAAGCGTATGTGCTAGGTGGCCATGGAGAGTTTTCCCCGAATACAACCTCATATCAGGGGTATAGTGATTTTTTCACAGCCCTTTCTCATGATATGATCGAGTGGAAAACCCTTGATCTCACCAGGTTTGTAGAAATTCCTCAGCATACTTCCCTTTTGATTATTGGACGTCCAACCCATACCTTCTCTGTGGCTGAACTTGACACCATCAAAGATTATGTGGATAGAGGGGGGAACCTTCTTGTCTTTGTTGAACATGATACCACCTATCTTGTGAATGATATTCTCAAAGAATTTGGGGTATTTTTTGAACCCAATATAATTATTGAAGAAGAAAACTATATCCCTCAGTTAGGAAATACGGTTTTCTCCCCACGGCTGATTCCTCATGCTATTACAGATCCGCTCATCCGTAGAAAGCTCCCTGTGGTTGTAGGAGCTGCTATGGGACT
>JBKBIS010000048.1:0-9383 GCA_046294145.1 Brevinematales bacterium
GTACGATAACTTTGGAGATACTACTACTTTCTACGGTGGCCGTTCCTTGAAGAGTGAGTGAGAAAACGTTTGTGAGGATATCTACATAAGGTGAGGTGATAACCACCGAAGGCATTCCTGGAATAGTTGTGAAAGTGATGATATTCGTAGGGGAGGTATTGCTGGCACTATCTATAGCGTAAATATGGAGGGTATGAGTACCTTCAGTAGTAGAAATGTTGGTGGCGAAATTTTGGCTTGTTCCAGTGAGGGAAAGATAATTCCACTCCTGTGTGTCTATTTTGTAGGCAAGGGCAAGAAGTTCACTGTTATCCGAAGTATTTCCTGAGATCTGGAGGGAAGTACCAGTTATCTGGTTATTTGTTGGGGAAAAAAGGGTTAGGGATGGACGAACATTGTCCTGAAGCAAGAGAGAAATATTCGTTTTGGCCGAGAGACCCAGATTGCCACTTCTGTCTTCAGCAAGTAGGGAAAGCTCATAGGTACCAGCAGAGAGGGTTGTGGTGAATTGAATGTCCCCATAATGTTTTCCACTGGATATAACCTGAGTGATGTTAGTCACAGCAGTACCAGCTTGTTTGATGAGAAGAGAGATCTTGACCACAGTGTCATTATCACTCCAGCCCGCTGTGACTAAAAGGGTTGTTCCAGTGAGAGAAAGAGAATGAAACGACACAATAGGTGTTTCTCTGTCTTCATAAGAAGAGATGGTAGGGCTTGAGATATCCTTCATGAGTTGACACCCTGAAAATATTCCTAACACCATGAGCAAAAAAATCCACCTTTGCCACAACACTTTTTCCATCTTTTTCCTCCTCATATAGGTAACCGTTTTCATATTTGTTTCACGGTCTATAGATAATACGAAAAGGGAACAGAAAAACTGCAATTTTTTTTGAGAAAAATTTTCTAATTTTTTTTCTCATAAGAAGATAGAAGTTTTATTTTCTGTGCATTTTGCATAAAAATAGTGTGTAATGGTATGTTTTTATGCAAAATTTTTCTCCGTGAGGAAAGCGAAGGAAATTTGCATTTTCGATATGTTTGCCTTATAGTGAATTTGTCAATAACAGGACGTTTTTTCAAGGAAGGTATATGGAGATACTTATTGTTACTCAGTCTTTTTATGTTCGCAATCAGTTTGTCAATACTTTTTACCCACGAGGTGTGACAGTTTATCATACCGATAATGCGGAGCAGCTGCTTGAAAAATTGAGGTTGTATCCGGGGATAGAATTTGTTTTTATAGATGTGATTCATGAGGAGTATGCTCAAGCCCTTGATATTTTGGCAAAGGTGAAAGCTTTTGCTGTGACACAGAGTCGCAAAATCTTTGCTTTGCTTATTTATGTGGCTATTGACAAGTCCATTGCTGCCAAAGCGATAGAAAACGGCTGTGTGGGTTTTGTCAAAAGCAATGTGGGTGGAGATGATCTTTTTCTCTATACTATGCAACTGTATCAGAAACTGAGAGGGAGTCCTCCAGAAAGGAAGTATGTTCGGATCTCACTTGACCCTTCTAATCCAAATGAAAGGATTGGAATCAAGTTTCGTTCACCTATTAATTCTCAATTGTTAGTGGGAGTGATTCGTGATATCAGTTTTGGTGGTCTGGCAGTAGAATTGGTGGGAATGTTTCCTCCGGAAACTTTGGCTGTCAATGCTCAGATTACGAATATTCAGTTTATGTTAGATGACAGGGATGTGTATGCGGATGCTACTGTGGTAGCATATGATTACAGGAAGCGTTTTTGTGCTTTGCGTTTTACCTATCTTAGTCATGACGATCAGGAGATTTTGGCTTCTTTTATTTTCAATCGTGTTTCTTTAGGTAGTGTTTCTATTCCTCGTCCTTCTGGCGAAGAATCAACCAAAGGCAACGAAGAGAAAGAGGATTCCTCTTCTTCTGAAACACCATCATCCTCTGAAGGATAGGCTATGGAAAGTTTTCCTTTTCGTCTGGACAGAATACCGGAGAAACTTGTTGATGAGGTTATCCAGAGGGCTCTGAGAGAGGACCTGGGGGAAGAGGGGGACATTACTACCCTGGCTACGCTTGGAACTATTTCTCAGACAAAAAGGGCTTTTATTCTTGCAAAGGATGAGGGGGTGGTATGTGGTCTGGATGTCATGAGACGCACCTTCTCTCTTGTTGACTCTTCTGTAAGGGTGGAGTGTTTTGTTCATGATGGGGAGTGGGTGGAAAAGGGCAAAGTGATAGCAGAAATGTATGGGACTGTTCAATCGATTCTCACAGGGGAAAGGGTGGCACTGAATTTCCTAGGTTTTATGAGTGGTATTGCTACGAAAACAGCCCGTATTGTGGAGAAACTGCAGGGGACAAAATTACGACTTCTCGATACACGAAAGACTCTTCCGGGTCTTCGGATGTTTGAGAAGTATGCGGTGGCTGTAGGAGGCGGATATAACCATCGGTATGGGCTCTATGACATGATTCTCATCAAGGAAAATCATAGAGTGGCAGCGGGTGGGATTGTGCCAGCGGTGGAACGAGCTAGACAGATGTATCCCTACAAAGTTATTGAAATTGAGGTTTCTACTCTTGATGAAGTGTGTGAGGCTCTTGTTACCTCTGCTGATATTCTCATGTTAGACAATATGAGTGATGAAGAGATTTCCCGGGCGGTGGAAATAGTGAATGGTCTAAAAAAACTTGAGGCATCCGGGAATATGACAGAGGAAAGGATTGTTAGGCTGGCTCGTAGAGGAGTAGATTTTGTTTCTATGGGGGCTCTGACACATACCTTATCTTTTCTGGATGTGTCTCTTCTCATGGAAGAGTTTGTTCAAAAAAGAGAGGGATTTTCCATCTGAATCATAACTTGACTGATGGACTTGAGAAAAGATTCTCTTTATGAAGAGATTTCCATGTCTTCTTTTCTTTGTTTCAATTCTTCTATCTGGTCGCGTACAAAGGCAGCTTTTTCAAATTCAAGGGATTCGGCATACTTGAACATAAGTTTTTCCATCTCCTGAATGAGGTGTTTTTTGTCGGGGATAGAACGCTTGAGATTTTCTATTTCATCAGCCTTTTCTTCTGTTTCTTTGAGTTTTCTTTCAAGAATATCCGCAATCTCTTTTTTCACACTTGTGGGAGTGATGTTATGTTCTTTGTTGTAGGCTATCTGAATCTGGCGGCGACGGTTGGTTTCATTTATGGCTTGCTGCATACTCTCAGTTATTTGTTCAGCATACATGATAACCTTTCCGTTTACATGTCGTGCACTTCTTCCGATGATCTGGATGAGGGATCGGGTGGATCTGAGAAATCCCATCTTGTCTGCATCAAGGATAATAACTAAAGAAACCTCGGGGAGATCTATTCCTTCCCTCAAAAGATTGATGCCCACAATGACGTCATAGATGCCCATTCGAAGTTTTTTGAGGATTTCCACTCTTTCGATGGTTTCTACCTCAGAATGAATGTAGGCAACTTTGATATTCTGATCCAGAAGATACTGTGTGAGATCCTCAGCCATCTTTTTGGTCAGGGTGGTGATGATGGAACGTTCTCCCTGCATGGTGCGCAGGCTTACCTGTCGGATGATATCTTCGATCTGTCCTGTTGTTGGTCTTATCTCGACCTCAGGATCAACGAGACCGGTTGGTCGTATGATCTGTTCTACGATAGCCTCACTGTGAGTGAGTTCATATTCTGCCGGCGTGGCTGATACATAAAGCACATGATCTAAAAGATCATCGAACTCTTCAAATCTCAGGGGACGATTATCAAGAGCAGAAGGTAGCCGAAAACCAAAATCTACAAGGGTTTTTTTGCGAGAATAATCCCCATGAAACATGCCATTGATCTGGGGGATAGTCTGGTGAGATTCATCGAGGATGGTAAGAAATGGTCTGGGAAAATAGTCTAACAACACGAAAGGACGTTCGCCAGGTTTTCGAAAAGAAAGATGACGAGAGTAGTTTTCTATTCCATTGCAATAGCCGAGTTCAAGGAGCATTTCGATATCGTATCGGGTTCGTGTCTCGAGCCTGTATGCTTCGATGGTTTTGTTTTCAGCCCTGAGTTCAGCCACTCTGAGGGCTAATTCTTCTTCTATGGATTCTATAGCCACTTTGAGTTTATCCTGTGTGGTGAGAAAAAGTTTGGCTGGGTAGATGACAATACGGTCTAGTTCTTCGATGAGTTGTCCTGTAATTAGATGGAGACGTTTGATGGCTTCAATTTCATCACCAAACATCTCTATTCGAATAACTTCGCGAGAATAAGCCGTATGGATATCAATCACATCCCCTTTCACACGAAAGGAAGCGCGAGAGAGTTCTATGTCGGCCTTCTCATATTGAATCTGGACAAGGTGAGAGAGAATACTGTCTCTGTCGATAATCATTCCTTTTTTTAGGAGAAGCATAAGTTCTTTGTAGTCCGTGGGGGCACCAAGACCATAGATACAGGAAACTGAAGCCACAACAATAACATCTTTTCTATCCATCAAAGAGGCTACCGCTGAAACACGCATACGGTCGATCTCATCATTGATACTGGCATCTTTCTCGATGTAGAGATCCCGTTGTGGAACATAAGCCTCTGGTTGATAGTAATCATAATAAGAAACAAAGTATTCCACCGCATTTTCTGGAAAAAAGTCCCGAAACTCGCGGTACAATTGGGCAGCCAGGGTTTTGTTATGAGACATGATAAGTGTAGGATACTGGAGAGCTTCAATCACATGAGCCATAGTAAAGGTCTTGCCGCTTCCCGTGACACCCAGAAGCACTTGCCGTTTTTTACCCTCGATGAAGTTTCTTACCAGGGATTCAATGGCCCTGGGTTGATCGCCTGCTGGTTGAAAAGGGGCTTGAACACGAAAAAAAGGCATATTCTACCGATTGTTGCTGGCGTGTCGAATCGAGAAGCATACCACCTTGGCAGGAGAAGAGAAGGGAATAAAAATATAATTCTGGTAAATATCCATGGGAAGTTTCAATCCTGTTCGCTGGATACTTCCCAAATATCGCTGAAAAAGAAGCCTTCCTGTTGATGCATCATAGACTCCTGTGTTTCCTGTGTCATCAAGAGAAAAAACAACCTGATAACTACTATTGTACACAAGGGGAGCATAACTAATAGGAGCATATGTGGCTACAGACCATACGGTGTTTCCGGTATTGTCGTAAGCACGAATACCACCATTCAAGTTTTCAGCAGAAGGCACAAAAAGATAAAGGGCAGTTGATGTCATGGAACTCTTGACGGGGAAGGTTTTGAAAAGTGAAAGAGAGGGAGTAGTATCACTTCGGAGAAGAGATGTGGTAGAACCTATGTAGAGGGAGGTGTTCCATGCCAGAAAACTTCCGGTTGGGTTGGCTGGAGAAGTACTGCTATTCATGGCTGAAAAGCTTGAGCTATACTTTTGAACCTTTGTAGAGTTGTCTGTTTCACGGATGAGAGCGTAGTATTCTGTGCCTATTCTTTCTATAGCAATAATGCCATTGAGAAGAGAATAAGTGGAGCTGAGATTTCCGTTATTTGAAACCATCACAGCCTGACTTGATGAGTAGAGAAGTACACCATCTGGCGTGGAAAGGGAGAGATTGGGCAAAGGCTTGATAGGAAAACTTCGCTCTGAAGAGATGGCACCGTTAAGCGTGTCCACCGTATAGATGACACTTCCCTGGGAACCCGTATTGGAATATCCAACTACATACAGGGTATTGTCTATCGGCAGGATAGTAGTAATGGTAATGGGCGGCGTAATCTTCCATCGCAGGAGACCACTTCCGGCATCAAGAGCGTATAGGGTATTTCCTTCATCGGCAAAAAGTACAAGGTTCTGAGAAGACATGGTTTCTATGCCGATAGTAATAGGGCTTGATGTATAGTATTCCCAAAGAATACCGTTCTCGTCAACTGTCTCAAGAATGCTACAGGTATTGAAAAAAACTATTATAATTATGAAAATGAAAAATAGTTTTCTCCTGGATTTCATGGTAACCTCCTCCCCTTACGTTGAGGCAATCTCTAAAAAAGGTTGCTCTTTTTTTCTTTCAGTGCTATAATAGTATAGATACATCAAGAGAAAAAAATCAAGTGAAAATATTTTTCTTCTCTATTAATATTACGCTTTCAGATGGCGAAAAAGGAAATAAGAGGAAGAAAAAAGTGAAAGAGTGGAAAGAAGAGAGGGTGGTATGACGTTGTGGTATGTTTTTGGGGGAAGTTTTGGTCTTTTTTTGATGATTCAGTATGTGGCTTTTTTGCTTTTTCTTCTGAGAAAAGGAGGAGTCAAAGAGGTAAAGCCTGACCTTGTGTATATTATTCTGGCAGGTGGCTTGATTTCTTTGTTGGGTATTATCGGTATGAGAGAAGGTAGCGGGGTGGATTTTCCTTTCTGGAGGGTGGAAAGGGCTTTGTTAGTAGGGGTGTTGGGATGCTTTGTGCTTTTGTTAAGGTACATCTTTCTGTGGGTAAAGGACCTGGGTTTTGTTGAAACGGATGGCTATAGAGAATACACGCAGTGGTATGTCTTTTTTTATCTTCTGTTTGCTGGTTTTGTGATGGCTTTTCTTCTGTTTTCTCCTTCAGACTGGTGGGAAAGGTATGGGCAAATCCTTTCACTTATTCTCCTGGGGTATTTTCTTCTGACTGGATTTTTAGAGGCATTTGAGTTTTTTTCTCTCATACGAAGGGAAAAGGGTAAAATCTCATCTATTAATGGGCTTCGTTATCGAACGCTTCTTGCAGGGGGTGAGGTGGCAATAGTATTGTGGGTGTTTTCTTTGGCTTACTGGAAGATGCAAAATCCCTGGTCGGGGGTGTTTTTAGCTATCGGGTGTGTTTTGATGTCTTTGGCTATGTCGTTCTATCTTATTTTTGAGTATATTGATATTTTTATGAGGGATCCGGAGTCCAGGAAGCGTCTGGCAGATGTGAATAAAAAAGTAATGGATGAAATTCGGATGGCTCAATCTCTTCAGATTTCTCTTTTGCCACTTGATAGACAGAGGGCGGTCCAGAAGATTATTGATATGGAAATTTCCTATATGCCCATGCAAAGTGTGGGAGGAGATTACTATGATATGTTTGTACTTTCGGATGATCTTTTGCTTTTTCTCCTGGGTGATGCTTCTGGTCATGGCGTATATGCGGCCATGATCTGGGCTATGCTTAAGGTGGAGGTGGAGGAGCTTATTGAGGAGCAGAAATTTACGCATCTTTCAGAGGCTTTTTCCATGCTCAATCGGAGAATTACTCGTATTCTTGAAAATACTTATTCTTATATTACGCTTTTTTCTGTTTTGGTGGATAAACGGGCACAGAAAATGGGCTTTCTCTCAGCCGGCCATACCGATCAACTGTACTATTGTGCCAAAGAAGATACGGTGAAATATCTCAAAAATAAAAATCCTATTGTGGGAACTTTTAAGCATGTGCGTTTCCAGGAGGATGTTCTCAAGTATCATAAGGGGGATATTCTCTTGATGTTCAGTGATGGGGTGATAGAAGGTACGAATGTTCAGGGAGAACAGGTGGGACTCGAACGCTTGACACAGATGTTTGATGCTGTGGTTCGTGAGGCTACAACGGCTTCGGATGTCATTGGGGGGATGCTTATGCACCTTGAGGATTTTTATGAGGGTACCATTCAGGATGATGATAGGACGCTGATGGCAATTCGCTTTTAGGAGGAAGCATGATCGGCAAGATTTTGAGCCGGAGTTTCTGGTCGTGGTGGGATAATCTTTCCTATAGTATGTTTACATCACTTCTGGCTGCACTCAATCCTTCTTTTTTGGTGCTTGTCCCGACGGTGGCATTTCTTCTGACGTCGGAGATAGGCTTTGTGAAACAGTATGTGGACTTCTGGGTGATTATTGGTTGTACAACTATAGCCGGAATGTGGATCTGGCCACTTTCTGTGGTGAGTCATAGAATGCATGAGGAGATGTTTCATGGCCCTGTGGTGGGATATTTTAAAAAACTCTGGCAGTTTATTCGCCAACTTTTCTGGCCTTCTCTTGTTTTCTGGATAGGGGCAACGGGGATAGGATTTCTTTTCGGGCTTTCTTTCGTGTTTTATGTTCGTCAGATGGTGTCTTTTTCTCCGTTGTGGGCTTTAGTTTTTTTCGTTTCTTTGTGGTTTTTTGTGCTTTTCATGACGATGGAGATGGTGTTTGTGGTCCTGTTGTATAAAAGCGGCATGAAGGTTGGAGAAATGCTACTTCTGGCTTTTTATACGGTGATACGGTATGCTTTTGTGTATGTAGTTGTTTTGTTGCTTTCCTGGGTTCTGTATGGGATTCTTTTGATACCGGCAGCCACACCTTTTTTACCTAATCCAGGAATTATGCCGTTGTTAGTGATTATTCCTTTGATATCGGTGTATGGTCTTGGCCCAACCCTTCATATATGGACCTTTCGCTATGTGTTTGATGAAGTCCCTCCTGAGGAGAAAAAGCGTTCGATCTGGGAATTGTTTCTGCCCATTGTGCAGCTCTGGCGATGGTTTTTGCGCCTCTTGAGGGGGGAAAGACGATGAAAACCTGTTTTGTGATGCCCCATTATACGGAGCTTGGGGAACTTCGGGAAAAGATGGTGCTTTTACCTGGGCTGGGAAATGGTGTCTTTTCTATAGGGGATGCGATTTCTGTCTGTGATCGTCTGGTGATTGATCTGACGTTTGATTGGTTTCGACCAGAGATAAATCCTATCAGCCTTTTGTCTTTTTTTGCAGATCTGTATGAGTATTTTGCTATGCCTGGTGTAGAAAAGGTGGTGTTTCGAGGGTATAGGCTGGAAACGAACGATCCTCTCTTTCAGAAAACTCAGCAAGTTTTTGAGGGTCTTGTAGCGTTGATGAAAGAGATCTTTGGGTTAAAGGAGGTTAAACTTCCTACAATTGTATCTAAGCAAGGACTCATAGGAAGTAGACACCCTCTTCTTCTTTGTCTTGCTTCTATGCGAGCAGGGGTGAGTAAACGTATAGGATGGAGTGGTTCAAGTGAGGTCTATGTGGCTTATGAGATGGATGTACTTTCCTGGTTAGGGGAATTTTGTACAAGAAGAGAGATGAAATGTGGAGTGGTAGGGGGAGAACGATATACGTTGAAAGAGGTTGTAGAGAGAACGGAGGTTATTTTTTCGTTAGCCGCTGTGACTTTTGATTCTCATCGATGGTTTCGATATGGGGATGAGGGAAAGTGCATGGAATGTTTCTTTTCCTATGGTATTGAAAATATGGCTATGGATTTGCTTTATTAAAAAACGCATGTGCTATGATTTCTGTTTGATTATCCTTCTTTTTTGAGGAGTTTGTTGAATTTGGCAATATAGGTGGGATCCATGATCCGCTTGACAATCATGCGAGAGTAATCTTTTTCCAGATTTATCTGGATGGGTA
>JBKBIS010000049.1:0-9209 GCA_046294145.1 Brevinematales bacterium
ATATGCTTTCTCTCCTGATCTATGGCTATACAGGTAGTTGTTTTCGTTCATTCTCTTATTTCATTTCTGCTTTGTAAGAAGTCTTCTCATGAATAGCTTTGACAAGTACTTCCGGAGACACATCACCTATCACACTTACCTCACCCGTGAGAAGATCGACCCTGACCTCTTTCACACCCACAACAGAAGAAAGAACCTCTTTTACGATGTGAGCACATCCCTCGCACTTCATACCTTTTACCAGAAGTTTTATCTCTTCCATAATCCCTCCTATGTCTGAATATAAAGACAAAAAAACAAAAAGACAAAAAAATCCGACACGTTTTCTAACCCAGGGCCACATCAAGAACCATCATCACAACAAAACCAAGCATACTCCCCATGGTAGCAATATCAGAATTGCCCTTCTGCTGAGATTCAGGAATAACCTCTTCCACAACCACATAGATCATGGCTCCAGCAGCAAAAGCCAGGGCATACGGCAAAACAGGCCGAGCCCAGAAAACAAGAAGAGCCCCAAGAACACCTGCGACAGGTTCCACAAAGCCAGATAATTGTCCGTACCAGAAACTTTTCCACACACCTACGCCTTCTCTTCGGAGAGGATAGGAAACACTCATACCCTCAGGAAAATTCTGAATTCCAATCCCTATAGCCACAGCAAGAGCCGAGAGAAGTTCACCATGAGTATAAGTATTTCCTAAAGACCCAAAAGCCACCCCAACAGCCAAGCCCTCAGGGATATTATGCAGAGTGATGGCTAAAACAAGAAGAGTGGTTTTTCTCCAGTGAGTAGGAAGTCCCTCACTTTCACTCAATGGAAGCCCAATATGCACATGAGGAATGATCATATCAGCTAACCGCAAAAAAGCTCCCCCCAGAACAAAACCAATACCAGCTACCAACCAGGGAATCTGTCCTGTCTGTGTAGCAATCTCAAGTGCCGGCACAAGAAGAGACCAAAAACTTGCCGCAATCATCACCCCGGCCGCAAAGCCAAGCATCATATCCAGAAATTTCTGACTCACCCTTGGAGTAAGAAGAACAAGCCCGGCACCTAGAGCCGTCATTCCCCACGTAAAAAGTGTAGCAAGAAAAGCCATAAGAACTGGATGCATCTTCCACCTCCTTAAAAAAAGGGCTTATCTGAAACAGATAAGCCCTTTTGAGCCGCCTGGGGATCGAACCCAGGGCCCTCACATTAAAAGTGTGATGCTCTACCGACTGAGCTAGCGGCCCAACCTCTCTGTGGTATTATTTCCACAAAGGAGATATATTATACACTATTTTTTTCGATTTGTCAAGAGGCGAATACCTGCTGTAATAGGTGCTGCAATCATCACAGAAGAATAGGTCCCACTCACAAGTCCTACAATAAGCAAGATACTAAAGTTTCGCAACACTTCTCCTCCCCAAATATAGAGAGCCACAGCAGCAAACAGCGTAGTAAGAGCCGTAATAATAGAACGCTCAAGTACTTCCGTTACCGAACGGTCTATAACTAAAATAAAATCCTCTTCCTTGTGATATGCCTTGCGCTCTCTTATACGGTCAAACACTACAATCGTGTCATTAATAGAATACCCAAGGATCGTCAAAATAGCAGCAATAATAGTAATATCAATCGGAATACGGAAGAAAAGAGCAAAGGCCAGCATAATCAAAAGGTCATGAAGCAACGCCACAATAGCCCCCACACCGTAACTAAAATCAAACCTCACAATAATGTACGCAAGAATGATCAAAGAAACAACCCAGATAAGATTCAAAGCTCGATACACAAAAGACTTTCCAACCTTTGCCTCAATTGTCGTTGTTCCTATAAACTGAACAGTACTTTCCCCATAGGCATTTGTCAACACCTCTTTCATGGTGGCAATTCCATCCTTTCCCTGTTCAAAAGGCACTGTAATCACAAATCGATTATCCTCTACCAGTCCAACCGTTGTAATATTAGCCTCCACACCACGATTCTTGAACAGAGAACGAAGCTCACCAATAGAAACCTCCTGTCCAATTACTACCTCTGCCCGACTTCCCCCCTTGAAATCAATACCAACCTCAAATCCCCCCCGCACTATAAACACCACCAATCCTGCCAGTATAATCACAACAGATAAACCGATGGCGTACGGAGCCATTTTCATGAAAGGGATAGGCTTATGTTCCGTCATTGTTTTCTCCTTGTCCCCGTCTTAGATAGAAACCTTCTTGAGCTTCAAAGTATCAAGCAAGAAGTCATACACCAAACGAGTCACGAAAAGCATAGCAAACATATTGGCAATAATACCAGCTGCTAATGTTGTTCCAAATCCCTTGATACTCCCTGTACCAAAAAGCGACAAAGCCACCGCTGCAAAAAATGTAGTCAAGTTTGAATCCCATATAGTCATTGAAGCATGCTTATATCCTTCATCAACTGCATGCCTAAATCTTCCCTGCCGCTTGAGTTCCTCACGAATACGACTAAAAATAATCACATTAGCATCCACAGCCATGCCAACGGTGAGTGCCATTCCCGCAATACCAGAGAGAGTAAGTGTCGCCTTGAGAAGGCCTGCCAGAATAGCAAGCAAGAAGTACATATTAAACACAAGACCAACCACAGCAATAAACCCGCTTCCCTTGTACCATACGACCATAAAGAGTGCCACAACAACAATAGCCACAATCAAAGCTTTTGTTCCTCCATCAATAGCATCTGCCCCCAGAGAAGGACCTACTATACGCTCCTCCACTACATTCAACTTCACAGGAAGAGCACCAGCCTTGAGAATATTAGCAAGAAACTCCGTTTCTTGATAGGTAAACCGTCCAGAAATTTCACCTCTACCCCCTGGTATCTCCGAATTGATAACAGGAGCACTCTTAACACGACCATCAAGAAGAATAGCCAGCCTTCGTCCCACATTCTGTCTCGTCACATCGGCAAAAATCTCAGCTCCCTCAACAGTCAATGTAAACGAAACCACCGGTTGACCAGTAGTAGGATTCATATCCGAACGAGCACTTTCCACATACGTCCCATCTAAAACAGTTTCCTTTTTAAGGACATACCAACCCCTTAAACGGGGAATACCATACTCATCATTTTCATAGAATGGATACCACTCACTATCAGAAGGAAGTATAAAATTTGTGGGCACATTTTGAAGAGTCATAACCACACCACCATTCATAGGAACACCAAGCTCACCCAACCTTTTCATAGCCTCTTCATCAACAAGCTTAAATTCAAGTCTACCCACTTTGGAAAGAGACTCACGAATAATCTGCGGTTCACTCACCCCTGGAAGTTCAACACTGATACGACCATCAAACGTTTTGGCAATAGAAACCTCACTCACACCAAATGTATCCATACGGTTTTTGAGAATCTCAACCGCTCGTTCATTGGCTTTGTTCATTTCCTCAACAAAGACGGCATCAGAAATTTCACCCGCTGCTTTTTCCGAAAGCATAGCCCGAAGTTCATCAGCATCCACCTCAAGAAGAAGATTAGCTCCACCCTGTAGATCAAGACCAAGATTCATCACTTTCTTTCGAAGAGCCTTGATTTCAATCACCTGCTTACGTACCTCTGGAGAAAGTTTATCCATCTCCTCTTCAGAGACCTTAATCAGATCTTTAGTTTCCTGGGACAAAAAGAAATACCAAGAAATCGTAGGCCACATACCCCAGAACCCCAATCCTACCAAAAGAAGGAGAAGAACAAAACGAGAAAGCTTACTCATACATCCTCCTATTTTTTATCTACCTCAGGAGTTATCACAGCCGCAACAAAATCCTTTCTCACCTCAATCTTAGAATCAGCTGTTTTAATATACACGGTCTTATCACCAACAAAGTCAACCACTCCGACAATACCTCCATTGGTAATCACTCGATCACCTTGCTTGAGAGAAGCAATCTGTTTCTCCAGAGCTTTTCGTCTTTTCCTTTCAGGCAAGAAAATCAATAAATACATACCAATAACCAGAAGAAGAGGCATCAAAAAAAGCGAAAAATCACTACCTTCTGCACCCTGAGCCTGTAATAAAAACCAATTCCACATACTTTTCCTCCATTTTGTAATAGCACACCATTATAGCGACAACAAGGAAAAAAATCAATACCTTTTTCCCCTTATGCCTGCCATACCTTAATCATATTGGTACTTCCCGGAATTCCTACTGGTACCCCTGCGGTAATCACCACAAAATCCCCCTCATGCACTAACTGTTTGAAACGAAGCACCTCACCAGCCCCATCGAAAAGCTCATTCACAGTAGAAACTTCCCCCAGTTCATACGGTGTCACACCCCACACAAGAGCAAGCCTGCGGGCTGTCGCTTCGGAGGGACTAAACCCAATGATAGGAATAGGAAAACGATACTTAGCCACACTTCTTGCCGTTCCGCCACTATGAGTGAAACTCACAATATACTTAGCCCCAATCTTATGAGCAAGCTCCACCGTAGCAAAACTAATAGACTCCATCACATTTTTTCTTGAGCGTTTCATAAGTTCTGCCTGAGTCACTGTACGACCCGAAAGCATTTTTTCAAAAAGTTCACTATTTTCAACTTGAGCCGCAATTTGAGCCATCATCCTCACTGCTTCTATAGGATACTGACCAGCCGCACTTTCAGCTGAAAGCATCACTGCATCCGTCCCATCAAAAATAGCATTAGCCACATCGTTTGCTTCCGCACGGGTTGGACGAGGATTATTGACCATAGATTCAAGCATCTGAGTTGCAGTAATCACTGGCTTACCAGCAATATTACATTTACGGATAATCATTTTCTGGATCACAGGCACTTCCTGTGGGGAAGTTTCTACTCCCAGATCCCCTCGTGCTACCATAATAGCATCACTTACATCAATAATATTGTCAATATCATCAACCGCCTCAGGTTTCTCAATCTTGGAGATGATAGGAATACGGCGTCCATATTCTCGAAGCATAATATCAATCAGTTCCTTCACGTCATCTGCACTCCGTACAAACGAAAGAGCAACATAATCAAGATTGTGCTCAAAGGCAAACTTGAGGTCATATCTATCCTTATCGGTAATAGCCGAGATATTGAGTTTGATATGAGGAAGGTTCACCCCTTTTCTCGGTTTGAGTTTTCCTCCGTTGATAACCTCCGTATAGATATTGGTACCCTCTATCTTCTGGATCCGAAGTTCAATCAAACCATCATCTAACAGAATCCTTCCTCCTACCTTTGCCTCATTGTGCAAATTGGGGTAATCAATCGAGACCTTTTTCTGACCATTGATGATACCCCCTACAATCTGATCGGTAGTAATCACAAACTTATCACCAGCGCTAAGCTCAATAAAATCTCCCTCTAGCTTTCCCACACGGATTTTTGGACCCTGAAGGTCCTGAAAGATAGCCACTACCTTATCCAATTCTTTGGCGGCTTTGCGAACATAGGTTACACTCTCAAGGTGATCATCAAAACTCCCATGAGAAAAATTGAGACGAATCACATTTGCACCGGCTTCCAGAATCTTATAGATGGTTGGATAGTTTCGTGATGCTGGCCCAACAGTGGCCACAATTTTGGTAAAACGTTTCATATCTTCCCCTTGTGTTTCTCTCAAAAATTTTGAGAGTATATTGTAGAGAAAAAAAATTTTTTTTGCAAAAAATCACAAGGGAAAAATAACCGTAAATACAGATCCCTCCCCCTCTACACTATCCACAGAAATAGTAGCCCCATAATACGCCAAAAATTTCCTCACGAGAAAGAGCCCAAGCCCGGCACCTTTATCATTGAGTTTTTCCGAACCAGGAAGACGATAAAACTGTTCAAAAATAAGTGGTTGAAACTCCAGAGGGATTCCTCTCCCTGTATCTCGAATCTCAATTACACAACCTCGGCCATCCTGATAGGCATAAATGGTAATACTCCCCTTTTCCCGATTATAATAGACAGCATTACTGATGAGTTCATCAAAAATAGTACGAAAAATATCCTCATTACCCTTCAATAAAGGAAAACGATCATGAATTTTCACCGTTACAGTGAGTTTACGCTTTTTGATTTCCTTTTCATAATTTTTAAGAATGCGATCTATCATAACACGAATATCAACATCCCTCTGAAAAATATCCTCAATATTTGCTCCAATCTTCCCTAAATTGAGAGTTTTCTCAAGGGCAAGAAAGATCTGAGAGAGTCGTTTATAAATCTCTCCAAAGTGAGTAGAACAATTTTCTGGCACATCCTTTCGAATATTCTCCATAAAATGAAGAGTGTTTTCCAACGGGCTTTCAATATTCGCTGCAATCTGACGAATAACCTCATTTTTGAAGTTAGCCAGCTTGAGAAGTTCTATCTGCTGAGATCTCGTGGTTTCATACATTCGACGATAATAGAGAGATAAACTGGCCTGAACAACTAAAATATGAATAAGATCAATATCAAGACTGTCAGGATGATTTTCAACATCCACATAAAAAACACCATAGAGATTTTTCTCTTTCGCTACCGGCAATACCATGAAGGTAAGAAAGGTACTATTTCCATCCTTCACCACAGGAATTCTTTGTTGCATCCATCGCAAAGAAACTGAAGCCTCAATAATATCTGCCATGATATGAGAAAAATAGGGTTTTTCCCGTTCTTGCTGGTCTATATAGAGGGAAATTCCCCACTCAAGTCCCTTTCCCTTCTCAAAACGGAAATAGATAGCTCGTTTAAAGCCAAAAAGAGAAAGAAATGCCTCCAAAAAGATACGAATAAGCACATCCTCACTTTCCTCAAGACTACAACTCTGTACTTTTATCAGAACCTCAAGAAGCCTATCCTTGAGCTGCAGTTCATGAAAAGCAAAGTCAAGAAGAGGATTTTTCCTTGACATTCTACCCCCTTACGATGCTTATCGGCAAGGGAAAATGAAATCTCAAATCTACTCCCCTTCTTACTTCTGTCCAGGGATTTCTTTTTTATTTTTTTCCCACCCAATAACCGCCGTAATACTTTTTTCCGGAAGAAGAATATATGACTCTGGGTGAACCGACAACCCAATCTCTTCAGCCTTCAACACACGAAGAATTTCAGGCTGAATATCCAACTTCCAGTCCCCATACCCAGGACTAAAACGCATGGTAGGGGAAAATGCAAAACGCAACCGTTCTCTTGCTACAATAGCCTGCATCCAGTCAACAAAATGCTCTATCGACTCACTAGCTATGGCATCAAGAAGTGTGGCCTGTGTAAATTCTCCAGATGACAAGAAGTACTGAAGTTTTTCCTCAATCATCTGACCCAGAGTGGCTGCCACAAGACTTACTTCCTCACTTTGAGCCAACACCGAAGCTAATTTTGTTGAATTCAGAGTCAAGCCATTCTCCAATGTCACCATAGCGTCCGTACGAAAAACAACTCGTAAAGTATTAATTATACCCCTTGCTTCCAAAAATGGCGAAAACTCTCCAATAGCCTTCTCAATACGCCACATCCAATCTGATGTCTCCGTTTTTTTAGGATTGTACCCAAGCCTCCCCAAAACAGCAGAAACAGATGGCAAACTATGCTGAAGGTGAAAGAGTCTTCGCATTTTTCAACAACGGAAATCCCAGAGATTCTCGCTTCTTGTAGTATAACTGAGCACATAGAGAAGCGAGTCTTCTCACACGAAGAATATAGCCTTCCCTCTGGGTCACAGAAATAGCATTTCTTGCATCGAGAATATTGAAGACATGGGAACACTTCATAGTCAGGTCATAGGCAGGAAGAACAGCATCAGCCTCCAAAGCCTTTTCACATTCCTTTTCAAAATCATCAAACAGGCGTCGATAAAGTTCTATATCCGCAATCTCAAAGTGATACCGTGAAAATTCTACCTCTTCCTGTTTCTGAAGATCCCCATAAGTGAACTGCTCATTCCATTGAATATCAAAAACGTTATTTTTGTTCTGTAAGTACATGGCTATACGTTCTGTTCCATAGGTAATCTCAACCGGAATAGAAGGGAGATCCAATCCACCAACCTGCTGAAAGTAGGTAAACTGGGTGATTTCCATTCCATTGAGCCATACCTCCCAACCAAGCCCCCACGCACCCAGAGTTGGAGATTCCCAATCATCATGGACAAAACGAATATCCTGATGTTTCAGATCAAGGCCCAGTTCCTCAAGGCTTTTCAGATAAAGTTCCTGAATATTATCAGGAGAAGGCTTCATAATCACCTGAAACTGAAAATAATACCCCAATCGGTTAGGATTTTCTCCATATCGCCCATCAGCAGGACGACGAGAAGGTTCAACATAAGCCACATTCCACGGCTCTGGACCAATGGCCCGAAGAAAAGTATCCGGATTGAAGGTTCCCGCTCCCTTCTCAAGATCATAAGGTTCTCGAATGAGACACCCCTGATCACCCCAGAATTTTTTTAGCCGAAAAATAATCTCCTGGTAGGTTAACATAATCACTCCTTTTTTCTTCTCTCATTATGACAAAAATCACAGATTTTCTCAAGTTTTTCCTCTCTCAAGAAACTCCTGCCTTTTGGGTGAGCTGTTGCTTGAGATAGGCCAAAATAAACTCATCAATTTCTCCGTCCAGCACGGAGTGAATATCACCCACCTCTACATCCGTTCTGTGATCCTTCACCATGGTGTAGGGTTGGAAAACATAACTACGAATCTGATTTCCCCACTCAATATTCTTTTTTTCCGGTTGAAGTCTGGCAAGTTCAGCCTCTCGCTTCTGGCGTTCATACTCATACAACTTGGAACGAAGCATACGCATGGCCATTTCCCGGTTTTGAAGCTGAGAACGTTCCACCTGACAGGCGACCACAATACCTGTCGGAATGTGAGTGATACGAACAGCCGAATCAGTTTTATTGACATACTGTCCACCAGCCCCTCCGGCACGATACGTATCAATCCGTAGATCATCAGGATTTATTTCTATCTCAATCGTATCATCTACTTCAGGAGTCACCGTTACCGCACAAAAGGAAGTCTGACGTTTATTGTTGGCATTGAAAGGAGAAAGTCTCACCAGTCGATGGATACCACTTTCTGCCTTAAGATAACCATAGGCATAGCGACCTTTAATATAGAGTGTTGCATCTTTGATACCAGCTACCTCACCAGGATCATAATTAATCACCTCTACAGTAAAACGATGCCTCTCAGCCCACCGCTGATACATCCGAAGAAGCATTTCTCCCCAATCTTGAGATTCTGTACCCCC
>JBKBIS010000004.1:0-18515 GCA_046294145.1 Brevinematales bacterium
CACCTTGTCCCGTGGTACTCGAATTACTATTGTACAAGAAGTGCACATCATGCATAAAAAGATCTTGACTGTTGCTAATGACACACGCGGCTGTAGAAGAATATTGGTTACTCAGAAAAACAACATTGGTAATCATAAGATGAGAAACAAGCCGAACATCCAACACAGGAGTATTATTTTCATAGAAATAACTATCCTTTATGACAATATCTCTACTATTTTTGATAAAATACTATAAATAGCGTTGGAACGGCCTATGACGTTGCTAATAACCATATTCGTCACATTGTATAAAGAAATCACCCTGTTATTATGGAAAAGAAAAATATTATAAACAGAAATAAAATTCACATTACTTACTATCCACAAATAATTTAACAAAGGAGCAGACACATAACTATAACTTTTGATAACCTTGAAATCATCAGAAAGCCCTCCCGCAATACGAAGACCTCCTCTATTTGTCAAGAAGAGAGTCTCATTTTCAATATACTCCCCCTCTGTCATAAGAATATTACTCACAGAAAGGTTTGTGCTTGCCATCATCATTGCCTTGGAAAGAGAACGAAGCGCCTGTGAAGGTGAAAGACCTGTAAAGGTATCGCTGCCATTGGTACTTACATAAAGAATTTCTCCTTGCAACAAAGGCAAAGAAGAAATCTCCCCTCCACTGTCGCCAGCATAATGTGTACCCTCTGGAGAAGAAGAAAACCCAAAAGCAGAAAGAATCTCTTCTTTCAGAGAACAAGAAACGAAACCAACACACATAACAAAAATCACACCAGTTACATATAATTTCCTTTCCATACTATTCCCCCTGTCCTTCAAAACACAACAGAAACAGCTACTGAAAAAGAAACACCCCGAATCAATAAATTCTCAAGAGATGGAATCCAGTACATTTCATACCCACAGCTTATATTCACAAACAAAGGCATTTTCCCTAAAGAAAATAAAGACCCTCTTATCCCAACTTTCATATCCAGAAACCAGTGAAAAAGATTTTTCTGAAAAGATGTTATCTGTCCAAGAGTATAACCAGGACCTGTATCTATTTGACTCATAAATAAAAAGTTACCTCCTATAGGCAACTGATATCTTCCTCCTGCAAGCAAAGAAAGATGGTGCAAAAACAAACTGTCCACAGCACTTCCTTGATATTCAAGAGAATTACCAAATGTCAAATTGGTCATTGCCTTCCACCAAAAAACCTGCACAGATCCACCATAAGAAACAAAATCACTATAAAACACAGGAGAAAAGTTGACACCCACTTCTCTCATAAATGAGGACCATGCAAGATGAACAAAAAACAAACTCATTACCATCACATATTTCATATTATCCCCCTTTTCTGGCCATATTATAACAACAGAAATTGTCTCATAAGTCAATCAATTCTCTTTTAAGTTTACAAAAAATTATTCACCAAACCACAAGAAAGACTCCTACCTCTCCAAAATGCATGGATTTTCTCAAGATTGTCTTCAGTTGGTACTCATTTGATTCTGATTGACATCTTCAGAAAAATTCTGTATACTGTAGTTATCAAAAACCAGGGAGTGTTTGATGAAGATTGCCATAGCATCAGACCATGCTGCTTACTCTCTCAAAGAACATCTCAAGAACTATCTCACCAACACAGGACATGAAATCATCGACTTTGGTACTCATTCAGAGGAATCAATGGATTACCCTGATACCATCAAGTTAGCTGCTCGGGCTGTAGCTAAACACGAAGTAGATCGTGGTATTGTCCTCTGTGGTTCTGGAATTGGGGCATCAATAGTAGCCAACAAAATCCGGGGAATCAGAGCCGCCCTTTGTCTTGATGAATATTCAGCTGAGTATAGCCGTCGTCACAATGATGCCAATGTAATGGTCCTGGGAGGCAGACGAACCACTCCCGAAGAAGCTGAAAAGCTTGTTGATATATGGCTCTCCACAGCCTTTGAGGGAGGGAGACATATTCGCCGAATCGAGAAAATTCATATAATAGAACAAGAGGAATGCTGTGATTAACGCTTATACACAGGTGTATGGTATCATTGGTCACCCCGTTCGCCACTCCTTCTCTCCAGCCATCCACAATGCTGCTTTCCAGGCATGTGGTCTCAATGCTATCTACGTCGCCTTTGACGTAGAGAATATCGAAGACGCCATCCATGGTATCCGTGCTCTTGGTATTGCCGGTGCTAGTGTTACCATTCCCCACAAAGTAGAGGCTATCCGCTTCCTCGATGACATCACCGACCTTGCCCGAAAGATAGGTGCTATCAATACCATCTACTGGGATAATGGGAAACTCATGGGAGACAATACTGACGCCTATGGATTTTATGAATCCCTTTCCCAACACACCCCTATCACGGACAAACACGTGATTGTTCTTGGCTCAGGAGGGGCTTCCTGTGCTGTGTGTTTTGCTCTTTTTGCCTATGATAGCCCCAAAAAACTCACCATCATCGCCAGAAATCAAGAAAGTCGAAACAACCTTCGAGAACGACTTCTGACATCCTTCCCTCATGCCATAATCGAAACCGCCAGCTTTGAATCTCTTACCACCATTCTTCCAGAAGGGGATATACTTGTCAATACTACACCCGTCGGAATGTTTCCTCATGAAGACCTCTCTCCTGTAAAAGAATCTCTCCTCCCTCCTGGTATTACCGTGATGGATCTCATCTATCACCCACTTGAAACCAAACTTCTCAAGTTTGCTAGACAAAAACACGGCATAACTGTTAACGGTGCCAGAATGCTTCTTTTTCAGGCTACAAGACAATTTGAGATATGGACAGGAGAAAAAGCTCCCTTCGATGTGATGGAAAAGGCCCTGCAAAAGTGTCTCAAATCATAGCTATAGCCCCGTGAAAAAAGTAACTACCCCATTTTTCCCAAGCTCCCACGAGATATTTTTATTTACATTAAAACGTTTTATAAAAAACCCTACCGTCAATACACCCTGTGCCATAGTCCCCTGCAAAAAAGTGATGGGAAAGCATGGTCTCATAGAAAAAAGGCTATTACCTTGTTTCAGCAAAAACCATGATCCTCATACCATCTTCCACCCAGATTCAACCTCCAGCAAGAAAACAGAAATATATCCCTCTCATTTAAAACACAAAAATCTCACACCCAATGATAAACATGAAACCAACGCAAGCTGAAACAAGGTAATAGCCTTTTGTGATTTTTACTTTTCCGCCATCACTTTCTCAAAAACTTTACAAAGATACAGCATATCTATCCTGAAATCCTCAAGCATTGTTTGTGATTTCTTGTATGCCTCATTGGTGATAGCAAGATGCAAAAGACCTGCCTTTCTGATTAAACAGACTATGTCCTCAATCGGAAAATCCCCTTCACCAAAATGCAGGTGTTCATCAAGAAGCCCTTTCCAGTGCCCATCAGTAAGATGAAGAAGAGAAGGTTTCAAAACCAAAAAGGCAGAAAGCATCTCCCAGGGAGAAACCCCAAATCCATTGGCCGAAGTAATCGCATGTCCAATATCAAGGCAAAACCTCACCCCTGTTTCCTCCATCACAAAAGCCACCTCTTCAGGAAGAGAACCATTGCAAAAGAGATTTTCACCATGACCATAGCGGGGCTTATTTTCAAGCACGAGCCTCTCATCCCAGAACAATCTAATCTGGCGCGCCGTTTCCTCAATATCTCCATTCACACCCGGATGAACAATCACCATCTTCGCATCTACCCTTCTGGCAAACCAGAGACTTTCCTCTACAAGAACCCTGTTCTCTTTCTCTTTCTCCCGACAAGAGAGACAAAGCCCATGACTATAATGGGGAGCATGGACAATCATAGGTATGCCTGATTCTTTATGAATATTTTCCCAAAAAGAAACCGTATCTTTGGCTGTACCTGGAAGCACGTAGATTTCGATATATTGCATAACACGATCAAACCAGAGCTGCCGTATAGATGATTCATATTCACGATTAACAGACCAAACCTTGAGCCCAAAAGGGGGATGTAACACCATCATTTTTTGAAAAGCGTCTGTTTTGTTGACTGATTATAAAGAGCAAGAAAATTCTGATACTCATGGACAAAACCAAGGTTTGCCCATATCCCCATGGTAAACTTTTTATTTTCCAGTCCCTTCACAAACTCACTCTCTAAATCAGAGACAGGCTTGCCCAATTTCTTTTCCCAGGCTTGCTTGTCATACATCATTCGCGCCACCTGACGAATCGTGCCTTTCCCATACCGTGTTTGAAGGAATGTCAGCCATTCCACACTCTCTGGCAACACCACAAGCTGGAAAAACACCGTAGGGAGATCATTCATCGTATAATACCGTCCATAACGTTCCATAAGCTCCTGAAGTGAAACAAAATATACTTCTACAATGAGAAACTGAATGAGATACTGACGGGCTTCTCTTACCTGAAACTGACTCAACTGATACTTACGAAAGAGATCCTCAAAATCCCTGATTCGTGCATAGGATATCATCTCTTTCTTGAGAAAAGATGCCCACGAGGCCCTGGAAACCTCCGCCTCATAGCGCATAGTCTCCCAGACCTGCTGAATCCAGGCCCAGCGAAGAGTGAGATTCTTCCAGTCTTTCAGAAGTTTATTTCCTATCAGAAAGGTGTCCTGATACGGATCTCCGGTAAGCCTCACCTCATCAGACAACCTTGTTTTCTCAAGCTCTGTCAACCGACGAAAAAGCTCCGTATAAAAAGCTCTTTGATCCAGAGAAATAGTCTCAGGGAAAACCAGAACAAGTTTGGTATGAGAAAGAGTAAGTGTGAGCCGTTCGTTTTCCTGAATAACATCAACCCTGGCACAAGAAAACAAAACACCCACCATCCCCACAAAAAGCCATCGCTTCATTGTTTTTCCTCCACGAGTTCAAAATCTATGTACTGTTTTTTAACATTCGCGCGAACAAGCCTCACACGAACACTCTGCCCCATCTGGTAGATTTTTTTGTGTGTTTTCCCACCACACTATGACTTTCCTCATGATAGACAAAATAATCAGGAAGATCCGCAAGTCTCACCATACCCTCAATCCCCGTCTCACGAATAGACACAAAAAGGCCAAATGATGTGACACCACTGATCACAGCATCAAACTCCATGCCTTCCTTTCCTTGCATGTATCGAACTGACTTGATCTTGTAGAATTCTCTCTCGGCTTCCATAGCCACACGTTCCTGCCTGGAGATATGGTTAGCAATAGTCGCTAATTCCTTGTCTGTATAGGAAATTTTGGCTATACCCAAACAAGTCTTGACCAGACGATGAACAGTAAGATCCGCATATCGTCTAATGGGAGATGTGAAATGCGTATAGTACTCAAAACCAAGCCCGTAATGACCAAGATTCTCATTTTGATAACGTGCCTGCTGCATAGAACGAAGAAGCATCTGATTCAAGAGTTCCTGATAAGGCTTCCCCTTCACTTCTTCTAATAGTCGCTGAAGTTCCTGAGGTGGGGGTGAAATATGGGTGCGAAATTTATAACCAAAACGCAATGCCATTGCCAGAAAAGACTTCAGTTTTTCCTCTTCTGGTTCCTCATGAACACGATACATCGCATACTCTGTCTTCTCAGAGAGAAACTTTGCCACCATCTGATTAGCAAGAAGCATAAACTCCTCAATGAGACGTTCAGCATCAAGCCGTTCCTTAAACCAGAACTTCACCGGCTCATCCCACTCATTCAGTTCACACTTCTGTTCCCGAAAATCAAAATCAATACTACCTTCACGTATCCGTTTCTCACGCAAAAGACGAAAGAGTTCGTTCATCTCCATCAAACTTTCTTGAAGCCTTTTGTCTGGCATGGTGGTTTTCCCTTGAAGAACACTCTCCACCTGAGGATAAGTAAGCCTATACCACGAATGAATAACCGACGGCACAATACGATACTTCGTCACCGAACCCTTCTTGTCCACCTCCATGATTACAGACATGGTAAGCCTATCCTCATGAGGATTAAGGCTACAAAGACCATTAGAAAGTTTCTCTGGAAACATGGGAACCACACGGTTAATGAAATAGAAACTGTTTCCCCGTTTGAGAGCCTCTTTATCCAGAGGGCTATGCTTCGGAACATAGTATGATACATCGGCGATATGTACCCCCAATTTCCATCCTGTGGGAGTACGCTTAATCGAAACGGCATCATCCAGGTCCTTTGCATCTGCCCCATCAATAGTGAAAATCATTTCTCTTCGTAAATCCAGCCGAGAAGCTATCTCTTTCTCAGGAATCTCCACTGGAATACCTTCCGCCTGCGCAAGTGCCTTTGGAGGGAAATCCCTTCGTATATGATGGACATCAAGGATATAATCAAAATCCTCGGAGGCATCATAGTTCTTGCGTTTGCCATCTTCACGAATAGCGGAACGACGATAGATCTTGGCTGTTTTTTCTCTGGATTCACTATAGTGAGATACCTTTAACTTCTTTTTCTGTCCTATGACCACCACCCTGTCACTAACAAATTGAACCATCCCTTCACGCTCAAGATCGTGAAGAATATGCCGCAGTCTTTTTTGATTACTTTTTCCTGAGGCTTCAAACTCCTCATAGAGACGTTGAAGAGAAACCTCTTTCTCTGTTTCTAAGAACTTCAGTACATCTTTTCGTTTCATGGGTTATATATGTCTCCTTTTGTCTGTCACACTCAACTTGACCTTGCCTGTCTCTGATCAGCATCGTAATGACAATATTTGTATTTTTTTCCACTTCCACACCAGCAGGGATCATTCCGTCCAAGTTTGGGTCCTCGCTGCAATGGTTTTGGTTTTTCTATACCCGGATTGGCTGCTCTCATGGCTCCAAATTGACCAAACTCAGTATGTCGGGTTTCAATCTTCTGAGGACCAGTCTCAACAGGAACTTCTTCCATCTGAAGCTGGATTTCAAGGTGAGCAAGCATGGAAAGAGCATCCGCCATGAAATTTGACCTCATCCTGGCAAAGAGCTCAAAAGCTTCTACTTTGTATTCCACAATCGGATTCTTGCTTGCATATTGGCGGAGAGAAATACTTTCCTGGATATAGTCAATTGCCCTGAGATGTTCTTTCCATCGATTGTCTAATGTGCTGAGAAGCACGTATTTCAAGGCATCATAGCGAATCGCCTCAGGCACATGGGTAAACCTCTCCCATACTCTGCCTTTTATGAGATGATGAAGCATTTCTTTAGCCTCATTCACATCTTTGGGATTCCAGTCAGCTGGAAGTTCCACCAGAAATTGAAGTTTTAACCATTTCTCCAGTTCATCTTTAGGCCAGGCATGGGGACGACTTGGTTGAGAAAAACTTTCTATCTTGTCGTCAATTACAATATCAATAATTGTATCCACTACCTCTGGATGATGAGCAATATCAAGAATCTCATCCCTCAAGCGATAAATATAGGTTCGCTGTTCGTTCATCACGTTATCATACTCAAGGAGATGCTTACGAATCTCAAAGTTTCTATTCTCCACACGTTTTTGAGCATTTTCGATAGCATTGGAGATAAGCTTACTTTGAATCTCTTCATCCTCACTAAACCCAAGACTTTTCATCATTTGAATACGATTATCCATCCCAAAAAGCCGCATAAGATCATCTTCGAGTGAAACATAAAACTGAGATCGGCCTGGATCCCCCTGACGCCCTGAACGACCACGAAGCTGATTATCAATACGGCGGGACTCATGCCGTTCACTTCCAATCACTAAAAGCCCACCTAATTCCTTCACCCCAGGGGCAAGCTTGATATCTGTTCCACGACCGGCCATATTCGTAGCAATCGTCACCGCATAAGGCTGACCTGCCTGTGCAATAATCTCTGCTTCCTTCTCATGGTACTTGGCATTGAGCACATTGTGTGGAATCCGACGTTGTTGAAGCAACTTGGACAGCTTCTCGGATTTTTCCACAGAGATAGTTCCTATCAAGATAGGTTGTCCCAGCTTGTGATACTTCTCAACATCTCGTACAATGGCTTTGAACTTTGCCACCTCGTTAATATAGATTTTATCAGGATCATCTCGCCTTTGCACAGGTACATTCGGGGGAATAACCACCACATCAAGATGATAAATAGAATAGAATTCTTGGGCTTCCGTTTCTGCTGTTCCCGTCATACCAGCCAGCTTGGTATACATTCGAAAGTAGTTCTGAAAAGTAATAGTAGCCAGCGTCTGGAACTCCTGACGAATAGACACCCTTTCCTTGGCCTCAATAGCCTGATGAAGCCCATCAGACCACCGACGCCCTGGCATCTTTCGTCCTGTAAACTCATCCACAATAACTACTTCTCCATTTTCAACCACATAATCCACATCTCGATGATAAAGACGATGAGCCCGAATAGCCTGGATGATGTGATGGACAAGTTTACTATTACGGGGAGAATAAAGTTCCTTCACTCCAAGAAGTTGCTCAATCTTTTCAATCCCCTGTTCAGTAAGCACCACCGTTTTGTCCTTTTCATCTACGGCATAATCTCCCGTTCCTTCAACAGGCTCATTTTTATCGTTCACCTGAGCCTCTGTGAGACGGGGAACAATTCTATCCACCTTGTAATAAAGATCTGTTGCCTCTTCACTCGGTCCAGAGATGATGAGTGGTGTTCTTGCTTCATCGATAAGAATAGAGTCTACCTCATCCACTATAGCATAATAATGCCCCCGTTGAACCTTCTGATCAAGGGAAAAGACCATGTTATCCCGAAGATAATCAAACCCAAACTCATTGTTTGTCCCATATGTGATATCACACCGATAGGCTTCTTGTCGGCTACATTCACGATAGGTGGTTTTGAATTGGCTGATATCTTCCCAGTCCACATAATAACTCTTTTCATGGTTAATAATACCAACCGAAAGACCAAGAAACTTGTAGATGGGCCCCATCCACACGGCATCTCGACGAGCCAGATAATCATTCACTGTCACAAGATGTACTCCCTTCCCAGTAAGTGCGTTGAGATACAAGGGAAGTGTAGCTACTAACGTCTTTCCTTCTCCAGTTTTCATTTCAGCAATCTTGCCCTGATGGAGAACCACTCCTCCCATAATCTGAACATCAAAATGGCGCATATTGAGTGTTCTTTTGGCTACTTCTCTCACAACCGCAAAAGCCTCAGGAAGAATATCATCAAGCGTTTCTCCCTTTGAGAGCCTTTCTTTAAATTCATCCGTTTTGTGAGCCAGAGCATCATTCGAAAGAGCTGAAATCTCCGGTTCGAAAGCATTCACTCTCTCAACAAAAGGGCGCAATTTTTTGATATCTCGTTGCTGTTTTGTCCCGATAATGGCATAAACCAACGAAGTAAGGATTCCCATATTCACTCCTTGAAAGGATTTTCGTATAAGTATAACATAAAACAAAAGAAAAAGGAAATTTTTTTTGTCTTTTGAGTATTTCCTATTTTCCTTTATTTGTTGAATAAAAATCATTTCGTCAAGGACATATCACAACCAATATGTCAGGACAGGAAAAGAGGTATTACCATATCTCAGCAAAGCGCCTCCATGCCTAAAAATGGCTATAGCAATATTTCAACAAGAAGAAAACTTTCTGAAAACACAAGACACAAGCTATTACCTTGTTTCAGTTCACCACATGCTACTTAGATGCTGAATCTCTCTCCATACAAACCAGAAAAAGGGATACAACCCTGTTTCAGTTTAAAAACACCAAAAAACCTACGTATTACCCTGCCTCAGCAACAGTCTCTCCACTAGCTGAAACATGGTGATAGCATAAGCTCTCGATGATCCCCTCTCAGAGAAAAAAGACAACCCCTATTACCTTGTTTCAGCAAATCATCCCTGCTATACCTTCACCCCAAAAAAGATTCTAAACCATAACAAAAAAAGAAATGAAACAAATATCTCTGAGAAAAAAGAGATCTTCTCTCATCACAAATCAAGCCTATACCATCCCCCCCAGAAAGAACAAGTTACCACAAACTAAAAGAGGATCATTATTCAATTTCTTTTTTCATTTAAACAAAAAAGCGCCCAGAAAACTGGGCGCTTTTGCTGTATCTTAGTACATATCTCCCATACCAGGGTTAGGAGCGACCGGTTTCTCCTTTTCCGGTTTATCGGTAATCATCACCTCAGTGGTAAGAAGAAGCCCTGCAATAGAAGCCGCATTCTGAAGAGCTGTTCTTTCCACCTTGACCGGGTCAATGATACCTGCCTTCATCATGTCTACCCATTCATTGGTGAGAGCGTTATAACCCATACCACTCTTAGACTCTTTAGCACGATGGACAATCACAGAACCATCGATACCAGAGTTATCCGCAATTTTGCGCATAGGAGCCTCAAGAGCCCTTCGCACAATCTCAATACCAACTTGCTCCTCATCGTTTTCTCCCTTCAAACCATCAAGAGCCTTCTGAACCAGAATAAGGGAGAGACCACCACCGGGAACAATACCTTCTTCTACAGCCGCTTTGGTAGCAGAAAGAGCATCTTCAACACGAGCCTTCTTCTCCTTCAGTTCAACCTCAGTAGCAGCACCAACACGAATCACAGCCACACCACCAGCAAGTTTAGCCAGTCTTTCCTGAAGTTTTTCCCGATCGTAATCGGAAGTAGTATCCTCAATCTGCTTTTTGATCTGTTTGATACGAGCATCAATAGCCTCTTTCTTGCCAGCCCCACTCACAATAGTAGTGTTTTCTTTGTCTACCTTTACCTTCTTGGCACGACCAAGATCAGCAAGAGTAGCATTTTCAAGCTTCATGCCCTTCTCTTCGGAGATCACCTGACCACCAGTAAGAATAGCAATATCCTCAAGCATAGCCTTTCGGCGATCACCAAAGGCAGGAGCCTTCACAGCCACACAGTTCAAAGTTCCACGAAGTTTGTTCACAATAAGGGTAGCGAGAGCCTCACCTTCCACATCCTCTGCCACAATGAGAAGAGGGCGACCGGACTGAGCAATCTTTTCGAGAAGGGGCACAATCTCCTTGATCGAAGATATCTTCTTATCATAAAGAAGGATGAAAGGATCATCCAGTTCAGCAACCATGCTTTCAGCATTTGTCACCATATAGGGAGAAAGATAACCACGATCAAACTGCATACCCTCAACAACATCTACATAGGTCTCCAGAGACTTGGACTCTTCCACAGTGATTACTCCATCCTTACCCACCTTGTCCATAGCCTCAGCAATAAACTCCCCAATAGTCATGTCGTTATTGGCAGAAATAGCTGCCACATCACGAATCTCTTCACGAGTTTCCACTTTCTTGGCAAGTTTCTTCAGTTCAGCCACAACTGCATCCACCGCTTTGTCAATACCTTTCTTGATGAGAGTAGGATTGCTTCCCGCGGTGACATTCTTGAAACCCTCACGAATAATCGCATGAGCCAGCACAGTAGCGGTTGTGGTACCATCACCAGCAATGTCATTGGTTTTGGTAGCCACCTCTTTCACCAGTTGAGCACCCATATTCTCAAACTTGTCCTCGAGTTCAATTTCCTTGGCCACGGTCACACCATCCTTGGTGATCGTGGGTGCTCCAAACTTCTTGTCAATCACCACGTTGCGACCACGAGGACCAAGTGTAGCCCCAACAGCACGGGCCAGTTTCTCCACACCAGCCAAAATCTTCTGGTGTGCCTCACTCGAAAACAGTAAGTCTTTCGCCATAGTATCACTCCTTTTTCTTGAATTTTTGAATAAAATATACATATTCCTCCAGAGAATCGTCAAGTCTAAAAGGAAATTCAAGCCCCAGCCAGGAACTGCCGATATCATAAAAAGAATTACCAGAAGGAGTCATCGATGAAGCGTCTTTTTTCTTCTTTCTTGTGGCTATGTTTTTATTCTCTCTTTGCCGAAGACCTCCAGGTAGAACTCAAGTTTTACAAACAGGCTTATAGAATCAACGAAGATATTCCTGTCCAGATTCTGGTGTACAATCTCTCAGACAAGCCTCAGGAAATCTATGTTTCCCCCCTGATATACGAAACCTTTTTCTTCGACATTCGTACCACCAGAAATATTCCTGTAGAACTCCGTGATAACTTTCAGATTACAAAATCTTCTCTCCTATCGGATGTAGGTCAATTTCGAAAGATTATCCTGATGCCTGGCGAATCCTTCTCTCGTGATATCAACATCAACGAATGGTTTGATCTCTCTGAAGTCGGATATTACTCTATCAATGGCCTTTTCTACCGCCGGCCAGATCTCACCAACGATGTGCATCGCTCTTTCACCTACAAGATTCTCATCAAACCCCCTCAGGTCATTGAAGAAAGTGTGGCCAGAGAAGATCTCCGTAGACAAGAAGAGTTTCAATCTCTCATGAAACTTCCCCCTTATGAAGCCATTGCCGACATGTGGGATGCCAAAAGCAAAAAAGACTGGGAGAGATTTCTCTTCCACATCGATGCAGAAAAACTTATCATGGCCTTCGATGATTACAAAGAGGCTTACCTTTCTGCCAGAACAGGAAGATACCGCCTTCAAATCGTAGAAGAGTTCAAGAAATATCTCACTGTTCACTGGCAGGATAGAATCCTGCAGTATACCATCAAAGAAGCCACAATAAAAGGAACGGAAGCCGAAGTCGTCTCTGACGTAGAATTTGCTGTACGAAGCCAGAGCTATATTCTCCGATACTATTTCAAACTCTACCAGAACATCTCCGGCCAATGGCTTGTGTATGACTACTCTGTCATAAGGATAAAATAATGACTCTCTATCCCTTAGCTTACCCCGGACAAACTATCAAAGATGATATACTCAGAGTAGGGTGTGACCCACGGGCGGTCAGTATTTTCACCCTCAAAAGTGATATTGTTCCCATCTATATTCATGATATCAAACCAGCTATGGCCAATATCATAAAACAGGAAATGCTCTCCCAGAAAGGAGATGCGGTAGTCCATGAAAAGAGTGTAAGTTGTGAGGTCCCCAAAACAGATGTGATTCTCCTTGGTTCTCTCTCTGTTCTCCGTAACTTCGTCAACAAACTCCGTGCCCATCCCTATCCCACCCTCATCGACCTCACCAACCGTCTTGACACTCTGCTTCACCATCTCCAGCGACCCGTTGTAGAACAAACCTCTCCCCATGGCCGTACTATCTCCTACCATCATCCCCTGATTATGGGCATCCTGAACACAACACCTGATTCTTTTTTTGATGGAGGAAGATATCTCTCCCCCGATGAGGCACTCAAACGGGCGGAAATCATGATACAAGAAGGTGTTGACATCATTGACATTGGAGGCGAATCCACACGTCCAGGTTCTGATCCTGTAACCCTCGAAGAAGAACTCAAACGTACCATTCCCGTTATTGAAAACCTACGCAAGCACTTTGATATTCCTCTCTCTATTGATACTACAAAAGCAGAAGTAGCCAGAAGAGCTATCGAAGCAGGAGCCGATATTATCAATGATATCAGTGGTATGACCTTTGATGAGGCTATGCCCTTAGTACTGACAGAAACCCATGCCATTGGTATTATTGGTCATATCAAAGGCACCCCTAAAAATATGCAACAAAATCCCACCTACGAGAATGTCATAAAAGAGCTCATAGAATATTTTGAGAATCGCATACAAATCTTAACTTCTTTTAAAATAAAACGAGAAAACCTCATCATTGATCCCTGCATAGGATTTGGCAAAATTGCTGAACACAATCTCACCATCCTCAAACATACCTCCGCTTTTTGTAGTTTTGGGCTTCCAGTATTGATTGGAGCCTCTCGAAAGTCAACTATCGGCAAAATACTCTCCTCTGAAAATCCTCTTCCTCCAGAGGAAAGGCTTTATGGTACACTGGCCGCACACCTCTTTGCCTGGATGGAAGGAGCATCCATCGTTAGAGTCCACGATGTCAAGGCCCACAATGACATCAGAAAAACCCTCCTTGCCATAAAGAATGAAACGATTTTAGCCGAAAATGAGAATACACGCTAAGGAGATACCATGAGGGATTACAAAAACTATTTTTCAGGGAAACGTCACCCCTCCACTCAGTCTACTTCTTCCACAAGTGTAAAAAAATGGCACTTTCCCTTTTCTTTTTCTTCTTTCAACGGGATCATAATAGCAATAGGAATTCTTTTTCTCATAAGTCTGGTTTTAGCTCTTGCCGGGATGAAAAGAATCTCTCACGGTTCTCACTCCATTTCTTATATAGGGAGAATGGTCATTGAACAACAAATCAAAGACTATCTTTCCCCCCGTGGTCTTGGGGGAAGCGAACCCATCTCCTCCAACGCCAATAAAGATCTCCATTTTTATTTTTATGAAATCAAACCCGGAGAAAATCTTGCTTCTATAGCCAAAAAACTTGGAACCTCGATGGATAGTCTTATCAGCCTCAATAGTATTGAGAATGCGCATTTTCTCAAACCTGGCAACAAAATTCTTGTTCCAAATATGGATGGAGTACTCTATGTGGTAAAAAAAGACGATTCCCTTGAAAAAATAGCCAAAAAATACAAGGTTTCCGTCGATGATATTCTCGACTACAATGACATTGAGGACGAAAATATTGGAGTAGGAGAGATTTTGTTTTTGCCTGGAGCCTCTCTGACAGCTGAAGAAAGAGCCAAAGCCCTCGGATATTTGTTTTTCAAACCTGTGAGAGGAAAATTCACCTCTGGCTTTGGTATTCGTATTGATCCTTTTAGTGGAGGACGAGGATACCACACTGGGATAGATATTGCTTCTCGTTATGGAACTCCTATCAAAGCCGCTAAAGAGGGTCGTATCTCTTTCGTCGGCTGGAAAGGAGGATATGGACTCTGTGTTATCATCAAGCACCAGATGGGATATGAAACCGTCTATGGGCATCTCGCCACTACAACAGTACAGGAAGGACAATATGTGAGTCAAGGACAAATCATCGGAAAAATGGGAAATACAGGACGTTCTACCGGAACCCACCTTCACTTTGAAGTCCGTCGCTACAGTAAACCAATCAACCCAACCCGTCTGCAAGGATTAGGAAAAGCCAGTCGAAGCTGGTACTAAAAATCCGGTTCAATAACAATAAAAAGCCCCTTCACACTACCTGAAGGGGCCTTTTATTCCACATCTTTTTCAAACTTCTCTTAAGTCTACATTTCTCAGCGTTTTAGAAAAGACAGGAACTTCATTGTCTCATCTCTTTTGTCTGTACGAATTCAATGAGTTTCTGTCCCACCTCAGTATTATTCAGAATGCCAGTAAAATATTCAGAACCAGGGCCATACGCAAGGATAGGCACCATCGCTGCTGTGTGATCTTTACTGCTAAAATTTACTCGCACAAATTTTTCTCTCACCCCTCCAGGGATAGAGAGCCCTCCTGTTTCATGGTCTGCCGTTACCACTACCAGAGTATTTTTGTCCTTCTGAGCAAAAGCCATGGCAACCTCCACGGCCGTTTCAAAATCCACCATTTCTGACAAAAGGTTAGTCAGATTATTATCATGAGAAGCCCAATCAATCTGAGATCCCTCTACCATCAGCACAAAACCATCTGTTCCCTCACCTAAAAGTTCAATAGCTTTTGCTGTCAATTCACCCAGACTATTTGTGCGTCCCTGAGCTACATAGGGAAGAGCGCCATACGAAAGAAGAGCCAGAACCCTTTTTTGTTTCTGGAGAGCCAAGAAATCCGTTGTATTAGACACCACTCTCCAGCCTCTATATGCCATCCATTGAGCAAGCGATACCATGTTTGTCTGAACTCCCGCCCATCCGTTATACTTTGCTACCATATCTTCATTCGTAAAACAATATCCAAAATAAGAGAGTCCTCCCCCCACCATAATATCCATGGTTTCATTGGTTACCCAAAGAGCAAGAGCATTTTCATTGGCTCGAGAACTCCCATGGGCATAAAAAACAGCAGGAGTCGCATGGGTTACAGTACAGCTAACCACAAGTCCTGTAGCTTTCTTGTTTTTCTTCGCATATTCCATGAGTGTCGGTAGTATCTCACCCGTAGGCCCCATGGCGATAAAACCGTTTCGTGTTCGCCTTCCTGTGGAAAGAGCTGTACCCCCTGCAGCCGAATCTGTGACCAGAGCATCATCAGCATAAGTGGTCACAAGCCCAGTGAAAGAAAACTTCTTCCACACCTCAGCACCAGAAAGCACCCTCACCGAGAGATGAGAAACACCAAATCCATCTCCGATGAGCAGAATAATATTTTTTGGCCCCTTCAACCCCGAGGTAACCTGTACCGATGATACCCCGGTCTTGGCATACATACCTCCCACCATTCCCAGCAAAACAAACAAAAAAAACTTTTTCACCACTTCCTCCTCATTTTTTCTCAAACTTTATCAGTTCTCCTCTTATGTTTCAATACCATATCTTTTCAGATGTTTCACAAGATTCTTTACTTTTTCTCTCACATCTTCTGCTTGAGTAATCTCTGTGACCAGACATACTGTTCTTGCCCCTCGCCCCAGTACTTCATCAATATTATGTTCTTTGATCCCCCCGATAGCCACAAAAGGAATCGGTATATTGTTGACCACGTACTCAAGATAGGAAAGCCCAACTGGACCCTCAGGATGCACTTTAGTCTGAGTAGGAAAAAGTGGCCCTACCCCAATGTAATCAACCACCCCACTTTCAAAAGCTTTCCGGGCCTGCTCAGGACCATGTGTAGAAAGCCCTATGATTTTGTCCTTCCCAACAAGCTTTCTCACCACTTCCACAGGCATATCTTCCTGTCCTATATGCACCCCATCCGCTTCACAGGCCAGTGCCAGATCCACCCAATCATTCACAATAAACAGAACACTTGCCCTCTTTGTCATTTCTCGAAGCAAACAACACTCTTCATACTGAACCCTACGAGACTTGTCTTCTTTCTCCCGATACTGTAAAATCCTCACCCCACCTTCAATCATCTCTCTGGCTACATCAAGAAGAGAACGCCCTCTACACAGTTGCTCCGTTACAATACCATAAATACCCTCAGGAAACCTCATCACGCACCTCAATAGGAATATGAAACTGCCTGGCCATTTCTCTCAAAAGAGCATAGTCCTTTTCCGAAAGAACACCTACTTTCCAGCACATATTGTTTACCTCAATCCCAAAAAAATAAGAACAAAAAGATTTTCCCTGCCATGTTTTGTGAAGAAAAGGAGAAAAAACAAAGCTCACTTCATCAAAAGACCACGACACAAACCGACATAACCACCGACGAGAAACCAGCTTACAGGAAGGATCCAGCGTCCACAAGGGGGTTGTAAAAACCTCCCACAAACCCATCCCCAGCAAAACCACCCATACCAGCCAAGAATACCAGGAAAGATGCACCACATTCCTCTCATACCAGAAGGCAAGCGCCCCCCACAACACACCCAATCCCACCCACATCAGTTGTTTCCAGCGAAGAAGATTCGGGTAGGACCATGACTTTAAGAGCATTTAGCGATAGCCTCATCCTCAGAACTATATATATCAAAAAAAGCCCGAAGCCTGCTGATATCCAGAACTTTAAGAATTGTCTCCTGAGGACTCACAAGAGCAAGTTTGCCACCTTTTTTGGTCACGGTTGTTCTCGCATACACCAACACCCCTATACCAGAACTATCAATATAAGGAGTCCTCTCAAGATTAAAAACTAAGTTGTAGATACCCCTCCCAAAAATCTCATCCAACGTTTGTCGAAACTTACCTGCATGATAGAGATCAAGATCTCCCCAAAGTCGGATCACCATAACGTTACCTTTCTGCTCAGTTCCGATTTCCATGATTATCCTCCACGTAGGATGTTTATATTGTATACAGACCAATAAATTTTGTCAAGAAAATAAGCCAAGAACAAAAAACAATCACCCTCCAAGAGTATACTTCCTATTCTCTCACAAGAATACAAACCCTATGGAATTCCATCTTTCTCTCATCACACGTCTAGCCTTTCTTTACGATGCAGAGCCTCTATTGTTCTCCCCAACAAAAGCGAATTTATAACCACATTGATAGAACTAAACGCCATAGCAACTTCAGCCACAAGAGGATGCAAATTTCCCGTCATGGCTAACGGAATAGCAATTACATTGTAGAAAAAGGCCCAGAAAAGATTTTGTTTAATTTTATCAAAAGTTTTTCTTGAAATAACAAACGCCCTATAAACAGCCAGAAGACTTCTACTCACAAGAGCAATATCCGCGGCTTCTATAGCCACATCAGTTCCTGTACCTATAGCTATCCCCACATCAGCCTGCTTAAGTGCCGGTGCATCATTAATCCCATCTCCAACCATAGCCACCCTGTATCCTTCAGCCTGCATTTTTTGAATCAGATCAATCTTGTCGCCGGGCAAAAGCTCAGCATAAAATTCCCCAATCCCCAACCTATCAGCAATGGTTTTTGCCGTCATACGATTATCACCCGTAAGCATCACTGTCCGAACCCCCAGACGATGCAATACACCAATGGTCTGTCTGGCATCCTCTTTGAGTGCCTCTGAAAGAGCAAAAGCCCCAACAAACGTCCCACCATACCCAATGGCTACCACCGTCATACCTT
>JBKBIS010000050.1:0-9129 GCA_046294145.1 Brevinematales bacterium
ATAGGTGGTGTTTTCTACGAGGACCACTACCTCAGAGGATGGTTTTGTGTTTCTATTCATCTTTCTTCCTCAAAAAAACTGCCCGGTTATTATCCCGGGCAGTTTTGAAAGAGATATGTTTCTATAAATCAGGCTTGCTGTTCTCTATCGGTGATCATTGCCATCATTTCGGCTTCTGCCACCAATTCGCCGTCTACTTTAGCATATCCCTGGAATTTTCCAATACGGCCACCAAACTTGATGATCTCTACATGATATTCGAGACGATCGCCGGGTAGAACAGGTTTGCGAAACTTGGCGTTGTTAACACCCATGAAAAGGATAAGTTTATCCTTGTATACCTCTCCCTTTTTGTCAGCTTCTTGTTTGAGGAGAGTAAGACCAATAAACCCTGCACATTGAGCCATCCCTTCGATGATGAGCACACCGGGCATGATGGGCTGACCAGGAAAGTGACCCAGAAAAAATTCATCATTCATGGTAACATTTTTGTATCCCCATCCGCCTTTTTCGTTAATTTCCATCACACGATCAACAAGCAAGAAAGGATAGCGGTGGGGTAAGAGCTTCATGATATCATGAATATCATAGTAATTTTTGGACATATCTACCTCCATATTCCTGGATTATTCAGAAAGAAATTGTTCCCAGCTTTTTACGGGGAGAGAAGGCGCAATTTTCTTAACGAGCCCTGCAAGGACAGTGCCTGGTCCTACTTCAACCATTTCATGAATGCCAAGACTTTCTATATACCTGACACTTTCCACCCATTTGACAGGGCTTTGAATCTGACGGAAAAGCATCTCCCGGATATTGGTTTCGTCTTCTTCTCTTGCAGTGACATTGGAAATAACTCGGCATACAGGCTTTAGAAATGGGGTTTCATCCAGTACTTTTTTGAATTCAGTAGCAGCGTTGGCCATGAGTTTTGAGTGAAAGGCACCACTCACATTGAGAATGAGAACCCTTTTGGCTCCTTTTTCTTTGAGAAGGGGTTCGGCCTTTGCGATGGCTTCCTTGAGGCCGGAGATAACCACCTGATCAGGGGCATTGTAGTTGACAGGTTCTACATACACCTCGCGGGAAATTTCGGCACATACCTCTTCCACAACTTCTGCTGGAAGCCCGAGAACAGCAGCCATGCCTCCCTTTTTTTCCGGGTCAGCGTTGGCCATAAGTTCTCCTCGTTTGCGAACGAGTTTGAGGGCAGATTCAAAAGAGAGCATACCAGAAGCAACCAGGGCTGAGAACTCACCAAGGGAATGTCCTGCTACGACAGCTGGTTGAATGCCTTTTTGGGTGAGAGCCTTGAGAGCGATCACACTGTAGGTGAGAATGGCTGGTTGAGCGTTTTCTGTTTTTGTGAGCTCCTCTTCTGGTCCTTCAAAAGAAAGTTTTGAAAGGGGAAAACCAAGAACATTATCAGCCTTTTCATACATTTCTCGGGCGAAGGGGTATTTTTCTACCAGTTCCTTGCCCATCCCAACCTTTTGAGATCCCTGGCCGGGGAAAACAAAAGCGATCACCTGGCACCTCCTGTTGCTTTGTTTTCAGAGTGTATTATCTTAACAGAAAGAGAGAGGAATGTCAAATATTTTCTTGTCTGGATATTCAAACAAAAACCCCTGCACAAGGCAGGGGTTTTTATGAAGGAGAACTCAAAGACGCTTTACAGTCCGTCCACAGAGTAGACAGCGTACCCACGAGGAGCAGCCCAGACCTCTACCCAACCATTGGCATCACAGTACTTGTTCTGAGGCTGATAGTTCTGTCCACTAACTGTTGAGGACCATGCATAGGCCTTGAGGGTCTTGCCTTTGAGGTAGGAGTTACCTGTCTGAACCCATGCGCCCTTCCACTGAGTGGGATGGTCATTGATGATCACAATATATCCAGGACTTGAGGTAGAGTAGCCCTTGCTTCCGTAGATGATGAAGTCGCCGTCATTACTCTTGAGGATCTCGATCTGAGGACCGCCACCACCAAGTTTTTCACGTACCCAAACAAGCTGCTTGATACCATTTCCCCAACCTGTTCCAGCACCCCCGCCGGTAGCAAGACCATAGTTATAATAATCTTTCCACCAGATACATGGATACCCCTGGTAGGTGAGAATGAAAGCATAAGCCATCATCTTGTCACGGTAGATTTCATCCGTGTCATGGTTCCCTACAAAGGTAACAGCACGCCATGGGTTCTTGGCAGCAAAGCTCTTGCTATAGTCAAACACATTGGGAAGATAGCCACCACCAGAGCTATTGTTACAAATATCACGGAGTGTGTAGTAGAGAGCAAAGTCAAATACTGAAGAGTTCGCACTATTGGCCCACCAGTCAAGGGTAGAGGTATTGGCATCCCAGTATTCACCCACGCTAAAGGTAGGAGAGGTGTAGGAATTGAGTTTCTGAACTACCCACGGACCAAAGCCTTTCACATAGTCGTATCTCCAGCTATCAAAACCTGCATTGTAGCTACTTTTGAGCCAGATCATCCAGTTTTTGAAATCGTTGGTTATAGCAGACTTGTGATGACACACATCAGGGAAGCCAGCAAAGGAACCTTCGTCCCACCCATGAATATCATTGGGATGGAATGCCCAGTATTGCCATTTCATTTTGCCACTCGCTACATTGCGAAAATCTGTCCAGGTATTGCCACCTGTGTAGGGGTTATACTCACTTGCTCCACCCGAACGATGGTTGAGTACGATATCGGCCATACAGGAGATGCCATATTTCTTATATTCGGCAATGGCAGCCTTTAGTTCAGCCTGAGAACCAAAGCGAGTCTCTGTGGTGCCATCTTGATAGTACTGACCCAGATCATAATAGTCATGAGGATCATACCCCATCGAATAACCACCACCCTGAGCTTTGGAAGCAGGAGGAAACCAGATACGATTGATACCGTAGCCACCTGCCATATAACGAAGCTCATACGCCTTGCTTTTCATCGTATCCCACCAGGTGCCACCCGCAGGGACATCCCAATAGAATCCCTGCATCATCACACCACCAAACAAACTCGTTGCAAGAAGTAATCCCACCATCAAAAACCAGAAACGTTTCATACAGACCTCCTTTTTTTCAAAGATTTCACGTAAATATTGCAAAAATCGTGCCAGAAAAATCTTTTTTTCTATGAAGATAAAGTTACATCTTTTTTCTTTTTTTTGTGAAATAATTTAAGAAAAAAGGCATAAAATATTTTTGAAATCGATTTCAGATTATTTTTTGCACATTTTTGCATATACGTTATGCAAAAATGTGCATTAAGGTGTTTTAGATGTCTATAGGGGTAAAAGTTGGTATTATGGGAAGAGTGTTTCTGATGATTTTTCTTTGCAAGAGAAAGAGATTTTTGTTATAATGAAGTGAACTTTTCTCCGTGAGGTAAACTATGAAGAGAAACCTTTTGTTTTTGTGTGTTTGTTTGCCTATTTGGGGGATGGCTCTTTCTCTCCCTGAGGGAAGCGAGGCAAGTTTTTTGGGTTATGGAGTGAGTGCCCAGGGCATGGGATATACGGGTCTGAGTGAAGAGAGTTTGTCGGCATGGGTGAATCCGGCTCTTTATAGTATTACTCGTTGGCATACGGCTTTTTCCATAGAGGGAATGGGGACAAAAATGGTTTATCGTCTTGAAGGAGGTATTCCGCTTCCTTTAGGTGTGCTTGGCGGGCGTTTTTCCTATGATATGACGATGTCTCTTTTTTCTGGAGAAATTCTCTGGGCTCGGCCTATTTCCAGATGGTTTTCACTTGGTGCCAAAGTCAATGCAGGATGGGTGAATGGGCAGACCTTTTTTCTTGGTGATATGGGTCTGGTGCAGCGAGGAGGGGATGGAAAAGGTTTTGGGTTTTATCACTGGGATTACGGGATCGTTCTCAAAAATATAGGAGTGAGTGCTTCTTTGCCAGAAGGTGCGGTGTGGAAGCCTTTTGGAATATCTGTTGGGGGAGGTTTTTCTCCATGGGTCGGAAGTACTTATGAGATGAGGCTTCAAAGCGATATGGGGTTTACTTTTTTCCCTCTTTCTCTTGTATGGGGAATAGGAATGAAGCAAGGTTTTTTTGATGCCTTTTTTGTTTCTTGTGGTTATCAAATTCCTTTTGGGGATTTGGGAATAGGAATTGGAGGGGGGTATACCATTGGTGTGGGTGTGAGAGGAGGAGTGGCTCTTGATAGAAAAAATACTAACTTACTTGTGCGAATAGGGAAAACTCCTTCTTCGGAATATACAGAGGTCCAGCTTTGGTATGGGATGCAGTCAACTCCTGTCGTCTCTCATGGAGTCATGCTTTCTGTGGCGTGGGGCCAATATGATGATAAGCCTCCTCTGGTTCAAACCAATCAGACAATCTTTTTCTCCCCCAATGTGGATGGGGTAAAGGATGAAGCGGTGATTCCTTTGTCCATCTCTGACAATGGAAAACTCTCTGAGTGGGAAGTTGAAATTGTGGATAGGAACGATAAAGTTGTCCGAACATTTCAAAGCAGACAACCGTTTGAGAGTAGAGTACTTTCATGGGAACAGGTGTTTGAGCGGCTTATAACTCCTGATAAAGGGCTTGAGGTTCCTTCGTCTCTCATGTGGGATGGAAGGGATAGCGAAGGGAGACTCTTACCGGATGGGGTATATCGGTATAGAATACGGGCCAGAGATCTCAATCAAAATGAAACTCTTTCTTCCTGGCAATTCATTGTTCTGGATACCGTGAAAAGAGAGGTTGGAGTGGCAATTTCTTCTTCAATCTTTTCTCCCAATGGGGATGGTAGACAGGATACCCTCTTGATTCATATAACAAATCTGAAGGCTCTATCTGGTGATTGGCTTACTATGACTGTGTTTGATACAAAAAAATCAATAGTCTTCCAATCAGTATGGACGAATGACAACGGGCTTCCTGATACTCTTGTCTGGGATGGGAAGACAGGAGAAACTTTTGCTTTAGAAGGGGTATACGAAGTGGAAGTGAGTGTGGAAAGTGCAGCAGCCAATGTCTCTCGTTTTTCTTTTCCTGTACGGTTAGTACGAACTGTGGAACAGGTCTCGCTTGTTTCTTCGAGAAATGCCTTCTCAGCACGAAAGGGAGATGTGCTTTTTTTTACTCCTCAGGTTTCCAGTCAGGAGCTTTTGACAAACTGGAAACTTACGATAGAGGATGAGAATGGAAAGGTTGTCCGAGAACAGACAGGGAAACCTCCTCTTCCTTCTTCTCTTTCGTGGGATGGGAAAAACCAGCAAGGGAGAATGGTTATAAGTGGGATATACAGGGTACAGCTTCAACTTTTCTACGAAAGTGGCAATCAGCCTGTCTCTGACCCGGTGAGGGTTGTTTTAGATAACACTCCTCCAGAGATTTCTCTCCGATTACCTTATACTATTTTTTCTCCTCTACCTGATTCGAGACAGCGAACCCTTCCCATTATGCTCACGCTCAGGGCTGATTCCAATGATATGGTGACACTTTCTATTGCGGATGAGAGTGGACGGGTTGTGTTCTATGACAAAAGAATGGCTTCTGAGTGGAAAGGGGATATTGAATGGACAGGGCTTGATGCGCGACTGAATCCTCTTCCAGAAGGCCGTTATCTCCTTGTAGCTGAAGTTGAAGATGGTGTTGGACATCTTGTGCAGACCAATATTGTGGTTACCCTGCGGACGGGAAGAGAGAGGCTTACCGTTTCTACACCGCAGGTTTTTGTTTCTTCCCGTATTCAGAAGGATGTGTCCTTTTTCCTTGAGGGAAATGCGTCAGGAATAAAGAGTCTTGAGTTTATCCTGAAGGGAGACGATGAGAGAGTGGTGTACAGGCTTACCACAAACCAGTGGCTACCTGTGATCAGGGTTCCTACGGCCGGACTAAGGGATGGGATGTATAGCTATCAGGCAGTGGCTCTCTATGAAGATGGGCAGAATCCTCAAAGTATGCCAAGGACTCTTGAAGTGGATAGTGTGCCACCAAGGTTTGTTTCTTCTGTAGACAGGTTGGCCTTTTCTCCTAATGGGGATGGTCGAAGAGATGTGCTTCTTATAGAGGCAAAGCCTGAGGGTAGATCAAATGATCTCTATCAACTCAGTTTTTTTGATAACACTGGACGTGTTGTTCGAAATGAGCAGTGGCGTGGACCGTTCTTTTCCCGTTTTGTGTGGGATGGAAAGGATAATCAAGGGAAAGATCTCCCGGAAGGAATGTATCACCTTCAAACCGTCAGCCGGGATATGGCCTCTAACGTAACTGTAGAATGGATTTCCAATATCTCTCTGGTGAGAAATTTTCCCGAGTTGAGCTTTGAGGTAAGCGATACGGTGGTGGTTCCGGGTAGATTGCCCCTTCTTCTTACCGGCACCATCACGGAGACAAATCGACTGGAATTCTCTGAAATTCGGATCCTCAACCAGCAGGGAGAAACAGTGTATCAAAAATCCACCAGTAATTGGCAGAAAAACTGGTTGTGGAATGGAGAATCTCTGGAAGGATTTGTTTTAGATGGTTACTATACTATTCAATGGAATGTGTCTTATCAAGATGGAAACTACATACGAGCTGAACTGGAAGACATCATTGTGGATAGCCAGCCCCCACGAATACATCTTGCCTTTTCGCCTCGTGTTTTTACACCGGATGGAGATGGGGAAAACGATAGTATGGAAATTCGTCAGAACTTCTGGGATCTGTCTGGTCTTTTGGCTTATACAACCACTATTTACAAGGTGAGAGAGAATATGCCACCTCTTCTCATTAAACGATGGGCTAAATCCTTTGAAGAAAGTGTATCTCTTTGGGATGAGGTACTTTCCTGGAATGGTGTGGGTGAAGATGGAGAGCTTGTGGAATCTGTCCAGGATTACCTTCTGACAATTCAGACAATAGATGTTGTGGGTCATACCAATACCATGCAGACGAATTTTACCACTGGGGTTCTTGTGGAAAGAACGCCTGATGGACTTCGTATCCGGATGAGCAGTATTCGGTTTGCCCTCAATTCAGCTACTTTGACATCTCAGAGTCGTGAGAATCTCAACAAGGTGATAGATGTCTTCCAGAGGCTTTTCAGTCAGCCAGCGCGATATGGGCTCTCAAAGGATTTTTCTATTGAAGTTTCCGGGCATACGGATGATCTTCCTGGTCCGACCCCGAATTTCAATCAGCAACTCTCTGAACGGCGGGCAAAGGCGGTGTATGATTATCTTGTATCAAGAGGAATTCCTGTAGAGAGATTGAGCTGGTCTGGGTATGGTGAGAATAGACCATACAAAACTGTTACTCCTACGATGACAAGAGAGCAGAGGGATGAGATCCGTTCCAGAAATAGACGGGTGGAGTTTTTTATTAGAAGAGAGCGATAGATGAGAGAAATGAGGGTATGGTGCAAATGTGCCATACCCTCAAGTTTTTTTGATACCTGACGGGAAAAAGAAGATATTCCTGAAAATGCCCTGGTGAGGATAGCTATTACTTTGTTTCATCAACACACAGTTCTGGCTGAAATAAGGTAATAGCCTTGTCCTTGTTGTGGCACAAACAGGGAGAAGTTCAGGGATGAAGAAAAGTCCTGCCGGCTATTACAAGAAAAAGAAGTTTTGTAGATTGTGATGATAACGGTTAGAGGTGAAAAACAACAGCAAGAAAATATCCTTGCGAAGATCTCTATTTGCTTTTTTTCTCTCTTTGGCTTATACTTATAGCTATCTAAGGAGCAAAGGACATGCGATACATCAGTTCGAGAGGAAATTATCCAGAGGTAGGTATAAGCGAAGCTATTGTGGCAGGAATGGTTCCCAGAGGAGGTCTCTTTCTTCCAGAGAAGATTCCTGCTATAGATTTTTCCTTTCTTTCGAAGGCTGATTATCACGAAGTAGCCTATCGGGTGCTTGCTCCCTATTTTTGTGAGGGAGAGGGGGCTTATACTGAAGCAGAACTGAGATCTTCTCTTCAAGAGGCTTATAATACCACTACCTTTGATACCGAAGAGATTGCTCCTGTGAAGGTTTTATCTCACAGAGTGGGTATTCTTGAACTCTGGCATGGACCAACAGCGGCTTTTAAGGATATGGCGCTTCAAATTCTTCCTCATTGGCTTGTTCTCTCCAAGAAGAAATTGGGCAAACATACCACGACGGTGATTTTAGTTGCTACATCTGGAGATACAGGCAAGGCTGCTCTTGAGGGGTTTAAGAATATCCCCGGTACGGAAATCTATGTGTTTTTTCCTGATGAGGGAGTGAGTCTGGTTCAAAAACTTCAAATGCTTACAACCGATGGTTTGAATACTCACGTTGTTGCTGTTGAGGGCAATTTTGATGATTGTCAGGGGATGGTGAAGGCTATTTTTGCCAATAGGGAATTTCGGGAAAAGATAGCTTCTCATCGGTACGAACTGTCTTCGGCAAATTCTATTAACTGGGGAAGGCTTGCTCCTCAAATTGTGTATTATGTGTGGGGATATGCAAAACTTATTCAATCTCTTGGGCTTGGTATAGGGCATGAGATTGATGTAGTGGTTCCAACAGGAAACTTTGGTAATATTCTGGCTGCTTATTATGCCAGACAGATGGGGCTTCCTATTCGTCGTCTTGTATGTGCCTCGAATCAGAACAATGTCCTTACAGATTTTCTCCGTACGGGTGTGTATGAAAGCAAACGGCCTTTCTACAAGACGTATAGTCCTTCAATGGATATTCTGGTTTCTTCTAATCTGGAGCGATTTCTTGCAGAAATAACCAAACACAATTTTCTTAAGATCCAGAATTGGTATCTTGAACTTCAGGAAAGGGGGCGTTTTAAGATTGATGCAACGACACTCAAGGGAATTCATGATGTGATGTGGGGTTATTGGACCGGGGAGAGTCAGACGATTGCCACTATTCGAGAGGTATACGAACAGGAAAAATATCTTCTTGATCCTCACACAGCGGTGGGGTATCATGCTTTCTTGCAGTACTGGAAGGATATAGAGGACAGGGTTCCTGTGTTAGTGTGTAGTACAGCTTCGCCCTTTAAGTTTAATGGGGCTATTTATAGGGCTTTGTTTAATGAAGAAGTGCCGGAGAATGAATTTAAAGCGGTGGAAAAAATTGTTGAGAAAACGGGGTTACTTCCTCATAAGGCTGTGGCTAATGTGCAGG